>NZ_JBCDMW010000018.1:0-5488 GCF_038433155.1 Luteococcus sp. H101 | reverse complement strand
CGCTGTGCTCTCCGCCCCCCACCCCCCCCCTCCCCCCCCCCCCCCCCCCCCGCCGCCGCCCAGCAGGCCGGAGTTGGCGGCATTCACGATCGCGTCGACGGGCTCGATGCCGGGCACCGCGGACAGGGCGGTGATGTCGCCGCGGACAATGTGGATCTCGGGGCTCATGCCTCCAGACTAGGCCGCGGATCCAGCGGCACTATGCGCGGCCGAAGACCGCCACCAGGAAGTCCGAGTCCTCCCGGAAGGGCTTCAGGTCCCAGGTGGAAAGCCCCAGCTGCAGTTTCAGGCCGCACGCCTCGGCGTCGGCCAGGAAGTCATTGAAGGAGTAGCCGCGGCCGTTGCCGAAGCCGAAGACCGCGCGACCCTCGGGCGCCAGGGCGGCGGCCAGGTTGGCCAGGATGCGCCGACGGCTGGAGGGCGCGGGGAAGGCGATCACATTGCCGGCGCACAGGATTGCGTCGAAGCCGGAGGTCACGCCGTGCCCGGCAAGATCAAGAAGGGTGAGGTCCTGGGCAAAGTAGGCGGGGCCGGGGTGTTCGGCGCGGGCGATCGTGATCAAGGTCTCGTCAAGATCAACCCCGACGACATCGTGCCCCCGCTCGGACAGGTAGCCGGCGTGGCGGCCGGGGCCGCAGCCCTCATCCAGGATGCGCGCATGGCGCGGCACCATCGCGTCGATGAAGCGGGCCTCGCCCAACAGGTCGGTCCCCTCGGCCTCCATCCGGCGGAATCGCTCGGCGTAGTTGTGGGCATGCTGGGGGTTGGCCGCGACGACCTTCTCCCAGGTGCCGGGCTCGACGGGGACGGGTGCAGTGCTGTCAGTCACGCCCGCCAGTCTTGCACGGGGACGAGTGTGGATGGTTCCCACCAATGTCGGTGGGAACCATCCACACTTCTCGCTGGCCCCCTCCGGGGTCAGATGAACAAGGTCGTCTGGGAGTCGCCCGCCTCGTCCAGGAAGGTGGCCACGCCGCCGAACTCGACGCCCGGCAGCAGGTCCTCCTTCGCGATCCCCAGCAGATCCATGGTCATGGTGCAGGCGATCAGCCGCGCGCCACCGTCGATGGCCGAGCGGATCAATTCCGCGACGCTGGGCACATTGTGCTGCTTCATCACGTTCTTGATCATGGCCGTGCCGGCGCCGCCCATGTTCATCTGGGACAGGGTGAGGGCGTCGGCGCCACCGGGCATCATCGCCTTGAACATCTTGTCCATCGGCTTCATGTCCCGCTTGGGGGCCTTCGGGTCGCGCAGTGCGTTCAGCCCCCAGAAGGTGAAGAACATGCTCACCTGGTTGCCCATCGAGAGCGCCCCGTTGGCGATGATGAAAGCCGCGATCATCTTGTCCAGGTCACCGGAGAAGACCACGAAGGAGTTCTTGTTCTTCGGTTCGACGGCTGCCGGGGCGCTCTGGGCGGCCTGCGCCACCTGGTCACCGGTGTGCCGGAAGGTGGCCCTCACCCCGGAACCGGACTGCTCCAGGTTGACCAACTGGTGGCCATTGCGCCGGGCCCAGGCCGGGCCGTCGGCGGCAAAGCCCATGTCCGAGACGGTCGCGACGATCTCGTCGCCGGGCCGCAGCCTCTTCATGGTCTCCGAGAGCTTCATGATCGGCCCGGGGCAGGCCAGCCCGGTGCAGTCCAGGTCAATCGACTGGGCGCCCAGCGGCACGGTGGTGAACGGGCCGGCCGGGGCGCTCGGAGCAGTGGGGGCCGTCGGCTCGGCCGGGGTGCGGGGGGTGAAGGCGCTCAGGTCCACCGGCTCCTCCTGCTCCCCGGTCCAGGAGCGGTAGGTGGTGGTGCCGCCGCTGAGGAAGGCGACGTCGGTGAAGCCGCGCTGCACCAGGATTCGCTGGGCCAGATAGCTGCGGAAACCGACGGCGCACAGCAGCCGGATGGGCTGGTTGCGGTCCCAGCCGTCCAGCTCGTCGCGGATCCGGCCCAGCGGAATGTTCTGGGAGCCGGGCAGGCTCCACACCTCGAACTCGGTGGGTTCCCGCACGTCGACCACCCGGCAGCCGGTCAGGTCATGATCCGGGTACCAGAGCTTCACGTCGCCCCGGATGGTGTTGCTGGCCAGGAATCCGGCCATGTTCACCGGGTCCTTCGCCGAGCCATAAGGCGGGGCGTAGGAGAGCTCCAGCTCCTCCAGGTCAAAGACGGTGCCGCCCAGCCGCAGGGCGGTGGCAATCACGTCGATCCGCTTCTCCACCCCGTCGAAGCCGGCGCCCTGCGCGCCCAGCAGCTTCCCGTCGGTGGGGGAGTAGAGCAGCTTGAGGTGCATCGGGGAGGTGCTTGGGTAGTAGCTGGCGTGGCCGGTGGGGTGCACGTGCACCGTCCAGAAGGGGATGTCCGCGGCGGCCAGCTGGCGGCTGTTCGCGCCGGTGGCGGCCACCGTCATGGCGAACAGCTTCACCACCGAGGTGCCCTGGGTGGACTCATAGCGGCTCTGGCGGCCGCAGATGTTGTCGGCGGCAACCCGGCCCTGCCGGTTGGCGGGCCCGGCCAGGGCAATCACGTGGCTGCCGGGCAGCACGGTGTGCCGGCTCTCCACCACGTCACCGGCGGCCCAGATGTGCTCGGCGCGGGTGCGCTGGTGCTCGTCCACCACGATCCCGCCACGGGGGCCGATCTCCACCCCGGCGGCGGTGGCCAGCTCGGTCAGCGGCCGCACGCCGATGGCCAGGATCACCAGATCGGCCGGCAGGGTGTCACCGTCGTCGCCCAGGCTGACCCGCAGCCGCTCGCCCTCGGCGGCGAAGCCGGTGACCGCCGTTCCCAGGTGCAGCGTGACCCCGTGGGTGCGCAGCGTGCGCTCGGCGTCGGCGGCAATCTCCGGGTCCACCGGTGGCAGGATCTGCGGCGCCAGCTCCACGACGTGCACCTCGGCGCCGCGTTCCCGCAGGTTCTCCGCGGCCTCCAGCCCGATGAACCCGGCGCCCACCACCACGGCGCGCAGCCCGGCGGGGGAGTTCACGCCGCGGTCGACCCGCTCCTTGATCCGGTCCATGTCCCCGATGCTGCGCAGCACGTGGATCCCGGGCAGGTCCACGCCCGGCACCGGCGGGATCAGCGCCTGGGCGCCCATGCACAGCCCCAGCTCGTCGTAGTCCTCGTGGTACTCCCGGCCGGAGTCCAGGTCCCGCACCGTGACGGTCCGGTGGGCGGGGTCGACGTCGATCACCTCCTGGCGCAGCCGCACGTCCAGGTTGAGGCTCTCCCGCAGGCTGTCCGGGGTCTGCAGCAGCAACCGGTCGCGATCGGTGATCACCTCCCCGACGTGGTAGGGCAGGCCACAGTTGGCGAAGGAGACGTGGTGGGAGCGTTCCAGGACGACGATCTCGGCATCCTCATCCAGCCTGCGGGCGCGGGCGGCCAGGGACATGCCGGCGGCCACGCCGCCTACGACGACGAGTTTCATGGTCTTTCCTTCCGGTGGGAGTGCACCTCCGAGAATACCCATAGGGGTATCGGAAACGCGACTCCGCATGCCGGCGGCATGGGGCGAACACAACAAATGCGGCAGGTCAGTTGTCCAAACGCCCCGAGAGCCCCTTGGGCAACTGACCTGCCGCATTTGTTGTGTTGGGGCCGGGCAGCCCGCCGGGTGCGGGGCTCGCTGGCTGGCGGGGTCGGTGTGGTGACCGGGCAGAATGGAGCCATGACCGATCACCTACCCCAGATCGCCGCCGCCGAGCTGGCCGACGACGCCGTGATCCTGGATGTGCGCGCCGACGACCAGTGGGAGCAGGGGCATGCCCCGGGCGCGGTGCACATCCCGATCGACCAGTTGGCGGCCCGGCTGACCGATCTGCCCACCACCCAGGGGCCCTTGCCGGTGACCTGTGGTGGTGGCACCAAGGCGAAGCGGGCGACGGCGCTACTGCGCGAACACGGCATTGACGCCGCGGAACTCACGGGTGGGATGCGCGGCTGGAAGGCGGCGGGAAGGCCGCTGGTTCAGGAGTGATGCGGTCAGCCCTCAGCTCAGAGCAGCCTCGGCCTGACCTGCCGTCACCGTCTTTCCCAGCTGACCGATGCCGTGAATGGATCGGTTCTGGAAGTCCTTCTCGCCGTGCTTCCTGGCGTAGAAGGCATCCATCGACGTGCCCGTCCACTGGCCTGTCGTCTGGTTCGGGTGGAAGCGGAATTCGCTGAGATACAGGAGGTAGTCGTTGCCGGAGCGGACAAGTTCCTCGGGAACGGTGGGATCAGTTGGCGCCCCAAACTGGCGAAGCTCAATGGTGTCCCCGGCGTGGACGAGTTGGCGACCCTTCAGGACCGACGTTACCCGCATCGTGGACAGGGTGGACTTTTCCCCGGTGACGCCGTCCTCGTCTGCGTCGACGATCCGTGTCTGCTGGGTCGGCTCCGCGATCACGACCAAGGTGGAGGCCTTTGCCAATGATCGAAGGTTCGGATGGAACTGGCTCTGACTGACCTCACCTGCCACCGACTGCTGTGTGGCCGGAGCTTCGATGGCGTTGGTGGGGCTGTCGGTGGTACAGCCGGTAGCGGCCATGGCTACGGCGATGACGAATGGAAGTTGCCTCATGCGGGTCATGTTCGGCTCCTCGGATCATGAGTTGCGGTTGGATCATGAGTAGGCGACGCGAAGGCCCATGGCGTCGTCGGCGGTCGGCGTGTTCCAGTTGCACTGGCGCCGGGTGCTGGTGTAAGGATTCATCACCGCGGGGAGGTGACACGGATCGGAGGTCTGGTGTCCGAGCCCTTCGGCGTGGCCCAGTTCATGTGTAATCAAACTGATGTCGACGGCCTGCGGGTAGTTCGGAAGGTCCAGATAGTATGAATTGATCTTGACGTTCCCTTTGGAAATCAGGGTGTGCGTTCCGCATGGATACGGGGGCGTCCAAAGCCCATCCGTCCCGTTCCACGTGCCGAAATTGGCCACCTGCGTTGTGATGCCATAGGCGGGGGTGCCCTTGGTGGAGTACAGATTTGGATGCGTGCCAGTCCCCGTTCGGTTGAGGTTGTTGGCGGCGGTGTTGAAATTTCCAGCATCGCGGGTAGGCATCTGCACCTACACGGGAGAGCCCTTCCCCTTCGCCCAGACGCAGCCAAGAAGTGTGTAGGCGTCAGCGGCGGGGGTGGGGAAAAGCATGTAAGGGGCAATGGCCAGCCCGAAGGCGCTGGCCATTGCCATGCCGTGACGCCAGTAGCTGTGAGTGCTCATGAAACCAGAATCCTCCGCGGCGGGAGGGGGGCAACGGGCGCTCGGCGGTTCTTGGCGAGAACTCAGAAATGCCCAGAGCGGCAGCAGAGCCTCTGACAGGATTCGAACCCGCGACATCCTCTTTACAAGAGAGGCGCTCTACCAACTGAGCTACAGAGGCGCGTCGGCGCGTGTTCGACGGGCCGACCGGTCAATTGTGCCGGGGCGGGGTGGCTTCGACAAGCTCAGCCTTCGCGGAGGGGCGCTCGGCGCGTCAGTCCTGGCCGCTCGGGTTCCGTCTTCCCGCGACGGA
>NZ_JBCDMW010000017.1:0-52481 GCF_038433155.1 Luteococcus sp. H101 | reverse complement strand
AACCCCTCGGCCCACAACCCGGCACCAACTTCAGCTGGGAAGACGGCAACGGCATCCAGAAAGGCTGGGCCGGCCGCTGGCGACCATGACACGCCCGAAGCCATACACACATTTCTGCCGCTAACCCGAAACGACGATGGCGCCGGTCCGAAGACCAGCGCCATCCATCACTTTGTAGCGGGGACAGGATTTGAACCTGTGACCTCTGGGTTATGAGCCCAGCGAGCTACCGAGCTGCTCCACCCCGCGTCGGTGAGAACTACATTACAGGGTGACGAACGAAAGGCAAAATCGAGCGGGTTGGGGCGCTCGAGGCCGGCTCAGACCCACCGCGAGTCACGCCGCCCCACCCAAGGGCCGCTGGGACTCCCGGAAGCCGGAGTCCGGGTGGCTCGCGACCCACCGTAGAGTCGTCCACGCCGCCCGTCTGGACGAATGGCATTGTTGGTGGGGAGTACTCACACCCCGTCGAGGAGAGGTCAGGGCAATGCGCTGGTTCGAGCACGCCATCTGGTGGCAGGTCTACCCGCTGGGTTTCACCGGGGCGCCGGTACGCCCGTCGAGCGAGGACGAACGCGCCCTGACCCACCGGCTGGGTCACCTGCACAACTGGCTGGACTACGCCCAGCGCCTGGGCACCAATGGCCTGCTGCTGGGGCCGGTCTTCACCTCGTCGACACACGGCTACGACACCACCGACCACTTCACGATCGACCCGCGGCTGGGTGACGACGCCGACTTCGACAAGCTCATCGACGCCTGTCGGGAGCGCGGGATCGTCGTGCTGCTCGACGGCGTGTTCAACCACGTCGGGGACCAGCACCCCCTCTACCTGGCCGCACTGGAGAAGGGCCCGGACAGCGACGAGGCGAAGCTCTTCCGGATCGACTGGAGCCAGCAGCCACCCCGCGCCGCCGTCTTCGAGGGCCACGGTTCGCTGGTCGCGCTCAATCACGACGAACCGGCCACCGCGGATCTGGTCGCCGACGTGATGAAGCACTGGCTGCGCAAGGGCATCCACGGCTGGCGGCTGGATGCCGCCTACGCCATCAAGCCGGAATTCTGGCAGGGCGTGCTGGACCGGGTGCGCCCCGAGTTCGCCGAGGCCTGGTTCGTCGGCGAGATGATCCACGGCGACTACGCCGACTACGTGCGCCGCTCAGGCCTGGACTCCATCACGCAGTACGAGTTGTGGAAGGCCACCTGGAGCTCGCTGAAGGACACCAACCTGTTCGAGCTGGACTGGACGCTGCAGCGCCACAACGGCTGGCTCGACGGCGGTCTGGTGCCTCAGACCTTCGTCGGCAACCACGACGTCACCCGGATCGCCACCCTGGTGGGCCACGAGCGGGTGGCCGCGGCGCTGGCGGTGCTGTTCACCATCGGGGGCATCCCCAGCCTCTACTACGGCGACGAGCAGGGCTTCACCGGCACCAAGTTCGAGCGCCTTGGCGGCGACGACGAGGTCCGCCCCACCTTCCCGGAGAACCCGGACCTGCTCTCCCCCTTGGGAGAACCGATCTTCCGCCTGCACCAGGACCTGATTGGCCTGCGCCGACGCAATCCGTGGCTGGTGCACGCCCGCACCGAGAAGCTGGAGCTGCGCAACGAGTTCTACCGCTATGCCGTCCACGGACCCGCCGGGGAACGGCTGGAGGTCGCCCTGGACCTGGCTGGCAACGGCATCCGGATCCAGGACGGCAACGGCGAGCCACTGCTGGTCAGTCCAGGTAGCTGAGACCAGACCAGTCCTCGCTGCGTCGCCACAGTTCCGCCGCCAGCTCCGGGTCCAGCGCCACGCGTGAGGGCTTGACCTTGGTGGCAGGGCCTCGCAGTTCGCCCGGCCCGTCGGGGCCGTAGTAGTCACCGGCCTGCACCGTCGGATCCGTCGCTGCACGCAGGGCCGGTTCGGCGCCGCGAGCCACGCCCTGGCCCACCAACCGGTCCACCAGGGCACGCAGACCCCGCTTGCCCCCGGGATTGGTGGCGCTCTGACCCGGATGGGCCGCGACGGACAATGTCTGGTGACCGTGGGCGGCAAGTCGTCGGGCCAGCTCCTGGCTGAACAGCAGGTTCGCCAGCTTGCTGCGGCCATAGGCGCGCATGGCCTTGTAGTCCACGCCGGAACGAACGTCGTCGAAGGACAGTCCGGGCATCTTGTGACCATTGCTGGCCATCGTCACCACCCGGCTGTGTGGGGTCTCGACGAGCAGGGGCAGCAGGCGCCCGGTCAGGGCGAAGTGCCCCAGGTGGTTGATACCGAAGTGACGTTCGAAGCCCTGCTCCGTGGTGGCGTAGGGCAGCATCATCACGCCAGCGTTGTTGACCAGCAGGTTGATGGGCCTCCCCTGCGCCACGAGCCGCGCACCGCAGGCCCCGACGGAGTCGAGGTCTGCCAGGTCCACGAACTCGACGTCGACCCACGCATGGGGATGCTGCGTCGCGAGGCTGGCTCGGGCTGCTCGTGCCCGCTCGGGCTGGTTGCCGAGCATCGTCACGGCGCAGCCGTGGGACACCAGCTGCGTCGCGATCTCGAGGCCGAGGCCGTGGTCGGCGCCGGTGACGACGGCATGGCGTCCGGCCATGGATGGGATCTGCGATGGCGCCCACTCGCTTTTTTCGGTCATGTGCATGATAATAGCAGGGTCGCTTGTCCAAGGAGGATGGATGCCCAAGATCGTGGACCATGAGGAACGTCGTCGCGTGCTGGCGCACGCCGTCGTCGAGGTGGCAGACCAGCGCGGGCTGGACAATGCCAGCCTGCGCACGGTGGCGCAGCACGTCGGGATGTCGATGGGCACCGTGCAGCACTACTTCGCCGACCGCGAGGCCATGTTGGACTTCGTCCTGGACTACGTCCAGCAACAGCGCACCGTCCGCATCGAACGCGCGGTCCAGGCCCTTGCCACCCCCACCCCGGCCGCCATCCTCGACGCCTTGGTCGACGAGATCCTCACCACCGACGAGACCAATCAGGTCTTCGAGCGGGTCAACGCGATGTTCCTCGACCGAGCGCGACGACACCCCGCCACCGCCGAACGGCTCGGCCAAGGCCGGGCCGAGGTGGTGCGCCTGTTCACCGGGCTGCTGGAGGGCCGCGGCCTGCGCGAGGGCGTCGACGCCGCCCACGCCGCGGAGGTGCTGTGGGCCCTGCTCGAGAGCCTCCCCACCGCCATCACCCTGGGCCAGCACACCAGCCTGAGCGCACGCGCCGTCGTGCACACCTACCTGCGCAGCATCACGAATGAGAGCCCCCGATGACACCCGAACCACCCGCCACGCAGGCCCCGGCGCGCACCCGGATCCACGGACTCGACGCCGTGCGCGGCGGCGCCCTCCTGCTGGGCATCGTGATCCACTCCCTGATGCCCTACGTGACGGGCATGCCCTGGCTGGTGCCCGACAGCCAACAGGCCGTATGGCCGTTCACCATCATCTCCGGCATCCACTTCTTCCGGATGACGCTCTTCCTGCTGATGGCCGGCTACTTCGGCCACATGATGCGCGAACGCCGCGGAAATTGGGGCTACCTGAAGGACCGTCTCAAGCGGATCACCCTGCCCCTGTTCGTCTTCTGGCCCGTCGCCGTCCTGCCCCTGGGCCTGTTGGCCGCCTGGCACGCCCAACGCGCCGGGCTGCCGCTGGAGCGTCCCGACGTGAGCGGCGCCAGCAAGTTCGACCTGGGCCACCTGTGGTTCCTGTGGGTGCTGACCCAGTGCATCCTGCTGGTGTTGGCCATCCGGTGGGTCGTCACCCGCGTCTCGCCGCGCGCCACTGCGGCCACTTCCCGGCACCTGGCCCGCTGGCTGGGTGCCCCCGGCGGCGTCCTGCTGGCGGCGCTCCCCTACGCGATCACCACCAACCTGCAGCGCGACCTGTCCGGGATCGTCGCCCCCACCACGCTGCTGCCGGGACCCGTCGCCCTGGTCGCCTACCTCGGCGCGGTCGGCGTCGGATGGGTGCTGTCGTGTGACCCGGACTCCCTGCCCCGGCTGGCACGACTGGCCTGGTGGCACACCGGGCTGGCGGTGGTCACCATGACCGGCGCGCTGATGGGCACCCACGTGCTGCCCGTCGACCCTGACCTTCCGGAGTGGGTGGCGCTCACGCTGATGGCGCTGGCCGGTTGGAGCAGCTGCTACGCACTGTTGGGGCTTGCCGTGCGGCACCTCACCACCGAGCGTCCGTGGGTGCGCTACCTGGCCGACGCCTCCTACTGGATGTACCTGATGCACCTGGTGCTGCTGACCTTCTTCCAGGTGCTGCTGGCGCCGCTCGGCTGGCCGATCCTGCTCAAGGTTGGGCTGAACATTGGTGCCACCACAGTGATCCTGCTGGTCAGCTACCAGCTGTTCGTCCGTTCGACGGCGCTGGGTGGCTGGCTCAACGGCCGACGAGCCCGGCCTGGTACCCCACCAGCGCGGCCTGCACCCGGTTCTGGACGCCCAGCTCGTCGAACAGGCCACGCAGGTACTGCTTGACGGTTCCCTCGCTCAGGTGGAGGGCGCGCGCAATCTCGGCATTGCTGGCGCCGGTGGCCAGCTGCGCCAACAGGTCCCGCTGCCGAGGGCTGAGTTGCTGTGCTCGCTGGGCGGCCTTGCGACGTTCCTGCAGTTCGCGCAGCCGGCCACCGGAGATCAGCCATGCTGCGACGCGCGGGGAGAAGACCGCACCACCATCGGCCAGGGCATGCACCTGGCGGATCAGGTCCTGGGGTGGGTCGGACTTCAGCAGGAAACCCTGGGCACCGGCATCGATGGCCTCCTCGAGAAGGTCCTCCTGCCGGAAGGTGGTCAGCATCGCCACGGGTGCCCGGTTGTGGATGCGGCCGAGCTCCCGCAGGGTCACCATGCCGTCCATCCCGGGCATCCGGATGTCGAGCAGCACCACGTCGACGGCATGGGCGGTGAGCTCGCGCACCAGGCTGCCCCCGTCGCCGCACGAGACGACGACCTCGAGCGACGGATCGTGACGCAGCAGGACAGCGATCCCCTCGCGCACCATGGCATCGTCGTCGGCCAGGGCGATGCGAATGCTCACCGCACCCCCACCTCGACCGGAACCTGGCGGGGCAGGATCAGCTCCAGCACGAACAGCTCATCCTCGGTGACCTCCAGACGACCACCCGCCATCTCCACCCGTTGGCGCGTGCGCCGAAGACCTGTCCCCGCGCCGGGCCTGCCTCCCGCGGTGATCCGGTTCGAGATGTGCAGGCCGAACTGCTCCGCTTCTTGTCGCACGACCACCCGCACCGGTTCTCCCGGAGCGTGTCGGCCGGCATTGGCCAGGGCCTCGGCCAGCACCCCGGCCACCAGGGCCCGCTGGCCGGGGCCGGCCTCCTCCAGCTGGTTGCCCTCCCAGTCCACCTGTGTCCCCGCGACCCGGGCGGACTGGAGCACCTGCTCGATCGCCAGGGGCGGCCGGGACTCGTCGGGCTCGAGCAGGGTGACCAGGTCTCCCACGCTGTCGAGGATGGCGGCGAGGTCCGAGCGCACCCGGGAGACCTCGTCGGCGGTCTGCTCGTCGTCGAGTCGCATCCCCAGGGCGCCCAGGCGCAGGACGGCGTGGTTGAGCCGGTGGCCAATGCCGTCATGCAGCTCTTCGGCCAGCCTGACCCGCTGGTCCACCAACGCCTCCCTGATCTGGGCGGATCGTCGCTCCTGCTCCACACGCAACAGTTCCTGGGCGCGCCGTCCCTCCTCGCGTTGGTAGTGCAGCGCAGCGCGCCACCCGACCACGGACGCCCCGACCATCAGCAAGGCTGCCGCCACGAGTGTCGAGTTAATGGCACCCGCCGCGTGCTGCGGATAGGCCAGCGCCCCGAGCCCTGCCGCGACCGGGAGCCCCGCGACGGCCGCCGCCACGGTCCCACGGCGCCACCGTCGATGCTCGGTGGCCAGGACGAGCACCGCCAGCGCCACCGGGACCGCGAACCACCACAGCGAGCCCCGGCCAACGGCCATGGCGCTCGCGCAGCCCAGGGCAGTCCCAGCGAGCGAAGCGCGCACCATTCCCATGTCCATGACGACGATGCTAGGCAGCATCCCGGCCCTGGCACCCCTCACTTTGGTGAAGTCTTGCCCGACCCTTCGGCAATGACGTGTGCGACGCCGGCATCCGTAGCGTCGCGACCATGACACGACGCACCTCCTGCGGCCTCTTGGTCCTGCTCCTCCTGGCCCTTCCCCTCGGTCTGTGGTCGGCCCTGCCACACGACCAGGGCCAGCTCCCCACCACCGTCGAGCAGTACCTCGAGGCAACGACATCCTCGGGCGTGCCGGGCGTCTCCGTGACCGTCCTCCAGGACGGGAAGGTCCTGCACCAGGCCTCCAGCGGATCCCTGGCTCCGGGGACCATGGTCCCCGTGGCCTCCTTGACCAAGGCCTTCACCGCCACCGCGGTGCTCCAACTGGCAGAGCGTGGCAGGTTGCGGCTTGACGACCCGGTGCGCCAACACCTGCCCGGGTTCGAGCTCGACGACCCGCGTTCCGGGAGCATCACCATCCGTCAGGTGCTCAACCAGTCCAGCGGGTTGACCGATGCCACGCTGGGCTTCAACCAGTACTCGGCAGCCCCTGCAACGCCGCGCAAGGCCGTCGAACTGCTCGCCCAGAGTCGTCTGGCCTACCCACCCGGCACGTCGTGGGACTACTGCAATGTGAACTACTGGATCGCCGAGGTCCTGGTGGAGGAGGTGACGGGTACCCCCTTGCCCGAACACCTGCAGCGCGAGGTCCTCGAACCACTGGGCATGCACTCCACCGTCCTGTTGGACCACACGGGAGAAGTGCCCGAGACCGGTACACCGACGGCCCGGAACCACTCCTACCTGTTCGGGCGAGCCGTCCCGACCAGGACTCCACGGACCTTCGCCGGCGGGGCCGGTGGGCTGTGGACCACCCAGCAGGACTTGGCGCGGTGGGCCCTGTTCCAGCAGGGGCACGGCCCGGGAGTGGGACGGGTCCTCACTCGCGGCTCCCTGCGCGAGATGCACCGCCGCCAGAGCCCCCTGCACCAGTACTCGGTGGGCTACGCGCTGGGCTGGTGGCACGGGGAACCGGCCGACGGCGGTGTGGTACGCACCTCGCACAGTGGGACCGGAGCGGGACACAGCGCCTACATCGGCCTGTTCCCCGATGACGTCGCCATCACCGTCGTGGTCAATGCCACCGGCCCGAGGGCCGACGACATCGCCAACGACCTGTATGCGATCCACCGCGGCCAGCCCCGGCCGCCGCTGGGCGCGCCGTCGCCCGTGGTGGACAGCTGCATCGCCGCAGTCGCTGTCCTGGCCTGCACGGGATGCGTTGTGGCCATCCGTCGACGACTCAGGGGTGAGGTCCCACGCCAGTGGCGTGGGCATGCGGTGGCGTTGCTGTGCCTCACCACCTTCCTCCTCGTGGTGCTCACGCCCTCCCTGGGCACCAGGCTCGTTGGCCGGCAGTCCAACTGGCCCCTGCTGGCGACAATGGCGCCCGTCCCGGTGCTCGGCGCCTGGTTGACCGCACTCCCCTGTCTGGGAGTGGCCGTGTCGCACCTGCTGCGGGCAGCGGCTGGCCAGACGCGTTCAACCAACGGGCGTCGCGTTCCCGTTCACCGTGACTGAGGTCCCCGAGGGGACGGTCACCGTGTAGCTGCCTTCACACATGCCGACATAGCCCTTGCTGCAGGGTGAGCCGAGCTCCAGCTCCGCCCCGGACAGGGACCAAGCGGGGGTGGTGGCGTCCTTGCCGACGGACGTGGTCGTAACGCTGACCGAGACCTTGCCTTGCGGCCCGGAGACGACCTGCACCGGCATGTTCGCATTGGGGTTGTTCACCTGCAGGCTCCTGGCAGGGAAGTCGAAGGTGGTCTGCTCGGTGTGCTCGGTGCTGGAACAGCCGGTGAGCAGCCCTGTACCCAGCACGAGAAGGGTCAGGGCGAGGATGGGCTTTCGGATGACGGACATGGTCTACTCCTTGGTGATGAGGTCGTGAACGGGTGAGTTCGAGGTAGCGGCCCGGACTGCGACCCAGGTGGTGGCGCAGGCGAGGGCCGAGACGAGCAGCGCCATGCCTGCCAGAAGTGTCCAGGGGATGGCGATGACAGGGCTGCCGAAGGATCGCGCGCTGGATGTCCAGAGCCCGACGAGGGCGAGGACCGAGACGCCGCCGCCGAGGAACATGCCGATGGTGATGGTGGTCAGGGTTTCGAGGATGGTGGCGGCCGTGACCTGTGAGCGGGTCAGGCCCGTGAGCCGGTCGACGGCGAACTCGCTACGGCGTTGCACGGTGGCGATGGCGAGCGTGCTCAGCAGGCTGATCAGGGCGTAGAGCGATCCCACTCCCACCAGGGCGGTCATGACTGCCCGGTTCTCGCCGTCCTTGGTGGCGTCGTGTTCTGCCAGACGGTCGGAGTGCGCGCTGACGGCGCCCAGGCCCAGGGCTGAGATTGCCTTGCTGACCTGGGTTACGGGGACACCCTCTTCCACTGTGACAAGCACCGTGGAGGGAGCTTTCGCCAGCAGATCATCGGGAACGATGGCGAGCGGGATGTAGGCGGAATCGGTGGCCGCCAGCCCTTCCCCGGTGCGCGCGGCGACGGTGAGTTGCTGCCGGACCCCAGCCAAGCTGACCGCGACGGTGCCGCCGCCCGGTGCAGACGACGAGTTCTCGACCCCCGGACCGATGACGATGCTGCGCTCGTCAAAGGCGGCAAGGTCTCCTTGGACGGGACGGTATGGGTGCATGTGGGCAAAGCGCTCCGGGTCCAGCGCCCACACCGGCCCGGTCAGTTGTCTGCTCCCCTTGCCCTGACCAAGGGTGATGGAGGCCGGGACCTGCACCTGGACGTCCGCGGTGCCGACACCGTCCACTGCCGCGATGCGCCGGGAAGGGTCGCCGTGGGTCTCCACCAGCAGGTCTGCGCGCGTGGTGGTGACCAGTTCCCTGTTGCCGGTGGCGGTCTGGGTGTCGAGCAGGCCCTGGAGGCCCGCGACGAGACTGACCAGCACGATCAGTGGAGCCGCGATCTGCGCGGTGCGCCGGGCATCATCGCGCACCGTGGCGACGGCCAGCTGGCTGACCGGCCCTCTTGCGAACTTCTGGACGAGGACGGCCGTGGCGGGGACGAGCACCGGGGCGAACTGGCTCGCGGTGATGCTTCCGGTGACCACGATTCCCAGCCCCATGACCAGGGGGCCGAGGAAGCCACCCATGGCGAGCGACGCCGCCAACTGGGCAGCGGTGGCGATGGCAGCCAGCACGCCCCACACCCAGCGTGACCGGGACAGGAGCCTGGCCTCCTCGCCCCGTCCACCAAGGCCGTCCAGGGGCGTCACCTTCGTGGCGCGCCTGCTGGCCGCAGCCGCACCTCCGACAGCCACCCCGACGCCGACCAGTGCGTCGAACACGAGGTGGAGCGGCTGCCACCCTACGACCACATCGGCGGGCATGACCCCCATCCGAACGTAAAGTCCACGCTGGACCATCGCGAGCACCAGTCCCAGCACGGCGCCGATCAGGGTGCCCGCAAGACCCAGGATGACGGCCTCACCGAGCAGCATGCGCCGCAGCTGGCCGCGCTTGACCCCGACGAGCCGGAGCAGGGCGAGCTCTCGACGCCGCTGTGTCACGGCAAAGTCGATGGTGGAGCGCACGACGAAGACGGTGAGGAAGATCCCCAGCATGCTGGCTATCCCGTTGAGGGTGTTCGTGCCGTTGAGCCGGGTGAGGTAGGCGGCGCGCTCGGCCGCACCAAGATCTGCTGGTGGGCGGGCCGAGGCGATCGTGGTCGCGATAGCCAGGCCCGAATGGACCAGGCCGACGCCCAGTGCGATGACGCACAAGGTGCCGACCAACAGGTGCCACCGATCCCGCAGCACGCGCCACATCAGGTGCGTCATGCCACACTCTCCATCGCGGCAAGCTGGGTCGCGATCACGCTGGCATCGCCACCGGCGCGTTCGGAGACGACCAGGCCATCGCGCATGAAGACCACCCGATCGGCACGGGCTGCGGCCGACGGGTCGTGGGTGACCATCAGCACCGTCTGCCTGCGCTCGTCCACCAGCGTCCGCAGCAGGTCTAGGACGACGGCGGCCGAGACGCTGTCCAGGGCTCCGGTGGGTTCGTCGGCGAACAGCACCGCGGGCCGGGTCACCACCGCCCGGGCGATTGCGACACGCTGTTGCTGTCCGCCGGACAGTTCCCGAGGACGGTGCCTGGCCCGGTCGCCCAGACCCAGTTCCACCAAGGCCCGACCGGCTGCCGGGACATCACGTCCACCGGCCAAGGCCAACGGCAGGGCAACGTTCTGCTCGGCGGTCAATGCCTGCACCAGGTTGAAGCCCTGGAAGATGAAGCCGATGGTGGTGCGACGCAGCTCCGTGAGCTGGTTGTCCGTCAGGCCGGAGAGGTCTCTGCCGGCCAGCATCACCTGTCCGCTGGTGGGCGAGTCCAGGCCCGCCGCGCAGTTGAGCAGGGTCGACTTTCCTGACCCGGAGGGGCCCATGACGGCCGTCCACGAGCCAGCCATGCAGTCGATCGACACGTCCCGCAGGGCGTGGACGGGGTTGGCGGGCTTGCCGTAGGTGCGGCTCACGCCACGCAGGCTCAGGACGACGTCCGTAGGTGTCTGGTTCATGGCATCCAGTCCACTCGCTGGAACCCTGCCCGATCACTGGAGCCAGACACCCAGTTGTCGGTATGGCCAGCCATACCGACAACGCCTCAGGACCCGCCTAGCATGACGGACATGCGATCCCCCGGCGGGCACCATGCCCCACCCACGCGACGGGCCCTCGCTGACCTGGGCGCTGGAGCCCTTGCCTCGGTCCTCGCCTGGACTGGCTGTGGGTTGGGGCTGCTCCCCCTGGTGCTGGGCTTGAGCACCTTGGCACACGGGAAGGCGGCGGCTGGGGTGCTGCAGAGCACCCTCGGCATGGCCCTCTTCGGGGCGGTTGCCCTCCTCGTCGCCCGCCCACTGGCGACGGTGACCTTGCGCCGAACTGGACGCGCGCCATTGTTCACCGGCTGGTTGGACGCACGATCCCTGGCCTGGCTGGGAACCACCCTGACGATCCGTTCGTCCCTGTCCGCCGCAGTGATCATGACCGTGATCGGCTCGATCGTGGGCATGCTGTCCCCGGTCATCGTGGTCGGCGGGGACCGCGTCGACATCGGTCCCTGGCGCATCACGACCCTGCCGACCGCCGTCATCGCGGCATCCCTGGGGCTGGCCACCATCCTGCTCCTGACCCGTCTGGCACCGGCACTGGTCACAGCCGACAGCCGGCTGGTGGACGTCATCCTGGTGGGTGACCGGGACCGGCTGGAGGCTGAGCTCCAGCAGACCACCACGTCGCGCGCCCGTCTGGTCAACGGCTTCGACCTGGAACGGCGTCGCATCGAACGCGACCTGCACGACGGCATCCAACCCGAACTGCTCGGGATCTCAATGACACTCGGCATCGTGTTGGCAACCATGCATGACGACGATCCCGCCCGCCCTCTCGTCGCCACGGCGCAACAGCAGTCCCTCGACACCTTGGACCACCTGCGCCGCTTCGTCCGCGGCATCCACCCGCAGGTGCTCGATGACCACGGTCTGGCCGCAGCACTGGCAGAACTGGCAACAACCCTGCCCATCACCGTCCGCGTCGATGACCAGCTCCCCGGGCGTCTGGATGACGGCACCGAAACGGCCCTCTACTACGCCATCGCCGAACTGCTCACCAATGCCGCCAAGCACGCGCGGGCACACGAGTGCGTCGTCACCCTCCGCACCTGTGCGACGTCAGCCGCCACCACCGAGGAGCCATGGGTGGAGGCAACCGTCGTGGACGACGGGCAGGGCGGCGCGGACCCCCGAGGACGCGGCCTCACCGGAGTCCGCGACCGCATCGACGCACTCGGCGGCCGCGTGGACATCCACTCGCCCGCAGGCGGGCCCACGCGTGCCTCCATCACCATCCGGCCGGACGCTGCCCCGACCACTGTGATGCCATGACAAGTCTCCGTCGCATCATCCTGGCCGAGGACAACGCCCTGTTGAGGGAAGGGCTCAAGGCCGTCCTCTCGACCGGCGGGTGGCAGGTGATCCACGCCGTCGACAGCGCCGACGACATCGCTCCTGCCGTCGACGAGCACCTCCCGGACATGCTCATCACCGATGTGCGCATGCCACCACACCGCGGTGCTGACGGTCTCCGCGCGGCGGCCGCCGTACGCCAGGCCCATCCTCGCCTCCCAGTGCTGGTCCTCAGCCAGTACGTCGAACGCTCCTACGTCTCCCAACTGGTGGATGCCAGTTCACGAGCCGGGTTCGGCTACCTGCTCAAGGACCGCGTCGCCCACGTCCATGACTTCCTAGACTGCCTCGCCCGCGTCCACGCAGGCGGCAGCGCCATCGACCCCCTGGTCGTCTCCCAGCTCATCCAGCACGCCTCCAACCCCTTGGCCCGCCTCACCCCACGTGAACTGGACGTGCTAGCCCTCATCGCCGAGGGCCTGTCGAACCAGGCCATTGCCAGCCGACTGTTCGTCTCCGAACCCGCAGTCGTCAAGCACGTCGGCAACATCCTGACCAAGCTCGACCTACCGCCAGACGGGGCACAGAACCGCCGCGTCATGGCCGTGCTGGCCTACCTGGACCACGGCTCCTGAAATCCCGGCGAATCCCCGTCGGGGTCAGGGTGCTTCCTCAGCCATCTCCGCCAACCACTGCTCGACCCGGCGGGTGGATTCATCGTCGCTCAGATCCTCGACGCGGGTCATGACCGACCAGCGGACACCAAAGGGGTCCCGGATGCTGCCAAAGCGATCCCCCGACACGAAGGTGGAGACGGGTTCCCGCAGGGTCGCGCCGGCGGCCAGCGCGGCCTCGACCACCTCATCGACATTGGGCACGTACAGGCCGATCGAGAACTGGGAATCCTCGTCGTCGGGGTCGACGGCGCGCAGCCGATAGGCCTCCATCGCACTGCCCAACTGCAACCGCCCGGACGGGAACTCCATCTCCGCATGGACGATCTGGCCGTCCATGCTCGACGAGCTGATCAGCCGGGCGCCGAAGACGCTGGTGTAGAAGTCAATGGCCCCTTGCGGCTCCTGCAGCGCAACGAAGGGGGCCAGCGACGAGAAGCCACGCGGGCGGCCATTGCTGGTGTGCGGACCGTCGGCGGGCAGGACGTGATCATTGGTCATGACGGCCACGCTAGGCAGCAGCCGCACCCGCCGACTTGTAGATTCCTGCCATGACCGACGGTCTGGCACCCAACAGCCGAGGGACGCTGTTTCCGGCACGCCTGCCCACCGGATTCTGGCGGCTTCCGGCCTCGCCCGAGGTCAGCGAGCTGGTCTCCTGGTGGTGGATCAGCCAGTGGGCACTGACCGACGGAGAGGAATCCCATCAGGAACTCCTCGCCTTTCCCGCCAGCAATCTGGTTCTGGAAGACAGCCAGGTGCGGTTCTGGGGCCCCACCACCCGCCGTTCCACCAAGGTGCTGCGCGGCCATGGCTGGGCGCTCGGCGCCCTGCTGCGCCCGGCCGCAGTTCGCGGTTTCGTCCCCGATCCCGCGTCGCTGCGTGACGACTCGATGCCGGTGGACATGCCCGCGCTCCACACGGCCGTGGCCACCCACGCCGCCTGCGATCTGCGCGACGCGGTCGGCGACGTCGAACCCTGGCTGGTAGACCGGGTCGGGCCGATTGGAGACGAAGCCCGGCTGGCCAATCGGATGGCAGAGCTTGCCAACAACGATCCGAACATCTCCAGCGTGAGCGAGCTCGCCAGCGCCCTGGGCATCTCCGAGCGTTCGGTGCACCGCCTGGCCGCCAGCCATGTGGGCCTCTCCCCGTACAGCATCATTCGGCGACGCCGTCTTCAGGAGGCCGTCGCCGCCGCGCGCGAAGACCCGCAGGAAGCTCTGGCCAGCATTGCCGCGCGCTTCGGCTTCGTCGACCAGGCACACCTTGCCAGAGAGGCGCGCAAACTCCTGGGCTACCCCTTGCAGACCTACCGTCGGGAGCTGACAGAACATCGACAGTGACCCGAACGCCCAGACGCTTCGCCCCATCGTGGACGCAGCCTCTGCCCGTCACCTGATCGCCACCGACGAGACACTGCGCGCTACGAGGCGCCGCTGATCCTCCTGGCCTCGGCCCAGGCGGACAGGGCCAGGGTTGCGGGGCGACGGTCCTGACTGCGGCAGACGATCGCGACGGTGACGGCGGGGGCATCCGGGATGCGGTGGTACTGGATGCCGGGGTGTGGTGCCAGCTCCGCGGCCAAGGCGGGCACCACTCCAATGCCCCGGTCCGCCGCCACATAGGCCTGCCACTCGTCGAAGTTCGAACAACTGGCAGCCACCCGTGCTGGCGGCGTCCACAAGGAGGCCTGGGTGGTGCCCGTCGCCCGGTTGACCACCAGCGGTTGGGAGCCGAGCGCAGCCCAGGATGCCCCGATGGCCGCCTGATGGGCCGAATCATGGGCGATGGCCAGCATGCGCGCCTCGGTGGCGATCGGCGTGGCCACCAGACCCTCCCGCGACGAGGGTTCGCGCAGTACACAGCCATGCAGTCTGCCCGCCAGGACGTCGCTCACCGGTTGCTCCGTGCGCTGCAACCGCAAGCGAAAGCCCGGATCACCGCGCCTCAGGTCCTCGTCGAGTTCCCCCGGCAACCAGCTGGGCAGCAACCAGCTGAAACCCAGCATCGCCACCCCGTCGGAGCTGTCCAGACACCGGATGGCAGCGTCGAAGGCTGCCACCGCGGCCTGTGCCTCCGGCAACAGGCGACGTCCGGCCGCCGTCAGCGTCAGGCCGGCGCTGCCACGGCTGGCCAGCTCGACACCCACGATGCGTTCAAGCTGGGCCAAGGTGCGCGACAGCGCTGGCTGCCCGATCCCCAGGTGCCTGGCTGCCGCACTGATGGAGCCAGACTCCACGATCTCGACCAGGGCCCTCAGGTGCCGGATCTCTGCGTCCATGGTTTGAGGATAGAGCGGCCATGCCTGTGCGGCATGGGCCATGCCGTGATCTGGTCTACCGCAGTCAGTGGCCCGGTGCGTAGCGTCATGTTCAGCTCACCATCGCCCGCGGGAGGATCACCGTGTTCCAGCTGTCAGACCTCAAACGCCCCGTCATCGTCGCCCCGATGGCTGGGGGTGCCTCGACACCCGAACTGGTGTCGGCCGCTGCCGCAGCCGGGGGGATGGGCTTCCTGGCGGCGGGTTACAAGAGCGTCGACGCGCTCACGGACCAGATCTCCACGGTCCGTTCGCTGGGCGCCGACCCCTTCGGCGTGAACCTGTTCGTCCCGGATCCGCGGCCGGCCGACCTTGAGGCCGCCCGTCGCTACCGCCACCAGCTCGCGCCGTTGGCGGAGCACTACGGCATCGAGCTGCCCGAGCCGCGTCAGGACGACGACGGCTGGTCCCGGAAGGTGGAGGCGCTGCTGGATCTGGCGGTCCCCGCGGTCTCCTTCACCTTTGGTTGCCCGGACGCCGAGGTTGTGCGACGCTTCCGCGAGCGCGGCACCACCACCATCGCCACGGTCACCAACGCCGACGAGGCGACCCAGGCTGAGGGCGTCGGCGTTGATGTGCTCGCCCTGCAGGGCCCGGATGCCGGAGGACACCGTGCCACCTTCGACGCCCGGCAGGACCCGTCGGGGCAGCCCCTCACCGAGCTGTTCGATCAGGTGGCCACCCGGGCATCGCTCCCCACCATCGTGGCCGGCGGCATCACCACCCGGCAGGACGTCAGCGGCTGGCTTGAACGCGCGGCTGCGGTCCAACTCGGCACAGCCTTTCTCGACGCCGACGAGGCAGGCACCCAACCGGCCTACCGTCAGGCCCTCCACGAGACCAGCTACACCGAAACCGCGCTGACCCGCGCCTTCTCCGGACGCTGGGCCCGCGGGCTGCGCAATGAATTCATCGATCGCTACTCAGCCCTTGCCCCTGACGCCTACCCGGCCGTCAACCAGCTCACCGGCGCCCTGCGCGGGGCCGCGGGCAGGGCGGGCGACGCGCAGAACCTGTCCCTGTGGGCCGGCACCGGCTGGCGGTCCATGCCGTCGGGATCCACAGCGGCCATCATGGCCGGGCTCACCGACTGATGGCTCAGGCGCGCCCCGCAGTGGGCGCGGGTCGCAGGCTCATCCGCTCCCACGGCTCGATCTCACCGTCAACCACCCGGAAGAGCGGGTGCGCCGGCGCACGATCCAGGACGTCCAGCCACGTCGGCTGTCGAACTGCCACCTTGGCTCGCAGATGCCCCAGCTCCGCCGACAACTGCCCGCGCGTGACGGTCAGTGAGCCGGGCGGGCAGGGCAACGCCTCCAGCTTGGTTCGGTCGAAGCGATAGCCACGGCTGGTTGCCTCGTCGTGGAGCCCCGCCAGCCAGGCCGCGATCGCGGCGTGGGGGTCCGCCGTCGCCCTGAAACGGTCGAGTTGCGGGTGGTTGCGGTAACCGACGGTCCGACCCGCCAGGACCTTCTGCGCAAGCAAGCCCTCCCGCCAGCCGGCCACGAGTGCGGCCCGGTCCAGCAGGTGGGGGTGCAGACTCCACAGACGCATGCGCGGACGCTACTCGGATCCGGGGCTCATCGGCCCTGGTTGTTGCGCTTGGCCGCGCGACGTCCCAGGACCGTCAGCTTCTGCACGATCGCCGGAGTGGGCAGGTCCGCCCCGGGGACCGGCGTGTGGTTGCCGGTGGCCCCGGGCAGGACCCGGCCGGCCAGGCCCATCAGGCGCGTCACGGTGGCTGGAGCCAGACCACGCGCGCGGTAGGCGGCCCAACTCACCGGGGTGATCGTCACCAGGGGCCGGCCCGCCAGCACACCGTCGACCATCTGACGGGCCGCCCGCGTGGAGTCGGCCGACAGCACCGGCAGCGAAGCGGCGACGCTGAACCAGTTGTGCTCGGCGGCGGCGTTGCCGGTGAAGACCGCGTTGTCATGCGACCCAGTGCGCATCAGGCCCGGCACGATGGTGGTGGCGGTGACGCCCGAGCCCAGCAGCTCGGCGGCCAGCCCATCGCAGAAACCCACGGCGGCGAACTTCGCCGTCGAATAGGGCAGCATGTGCGGAGGCGACACGACGCCGCCCACCGACGCGACGACGCCGATGTGGCCGCTGCGCCGTTGCCGCATGCCGGGCAGCACGCTCCAGGCCAGGTTGATCGGGCCCTTGGCCATCACGTCCAAGGCCTGGTCGAAGTGCTCCAGCTGCATGTCCTCGGCCGGGCCAACCTGGATGATGCCCGCGACGTGGATCGCCACCTCCAGCGGCCCCAGCGCTGACACCTCGTCGACCACCTGGCGCATCCGGGCACGGTCCGTGACGTCCAGCTGGTGGGTCGAGACCCGTTCGCCGAACTCGGAGGCCGCCCGCGCGAGCCCATCGACGTCGCGCGCGGCCAGCGCGACATGGAATCCCCTGCCGTTCAGCACCCGCGCAATCTCCAGCCCCAGCCCTCGTGAGGCTCCGGCAACCAACGCGACGGGGACGTCCTGTGCTTGTGCATTCATGGAGCAACGGTAAGGGTTCCACGCTCCCCGACCAAGACGCCTGCACGGGCCAGGAGATGTATCCACGCCGCGCGGCAGTAGAGTCTCCCCCATGCTCGCCCTCACCCCCGACCAGATCCGCACCGGTTTCGTGAACTGCACCAAGGGTGAGGCCAAGCGGCACATGGTGCCGGGCAACCTGGACGCCGTCGACTGGGATCCCCTGGACTTCTTCGGCTGGCGGGATCCGGGCTCGGAACTGATCGGCGGGATGGCGCTGTGGCGCGGGGACGACGTCATCTCCATCGCGCTGCGGGCCACCCAACGCCCCCTGTCGGCCAAGCAGAGCATGTGCTCGCTGTGCTACACCTTCCACTCCAGTGGCGACGTGGTGTTGATGGGCGCCAAGCGTGCCGGGGCGCGGGGCCGCGACGGCAACACCGTCGGCGCCTCGATGTGCGCGGATCTGGCCTGCTCGCTCTACGCCCGCAAGCTGAAGCAGCCCCGACGGGTACAGCCCCAGGAGACCCTGGACGTCGACGCGAGGATCGCCCGGTTGCGGCTGAACCTGGACAAGTTCGTCGCCCGGGTGGTCGACGGGCTCTGAGGAGCACCAGCCCACCTGGCTGTGGCACGCTGGGAGGCATGTCACAAGCCCTGACGCTGCGCTACGAGATCATCGAACGAACCCTGCCCAATGGGCTGCGGGTGGTGGTCAACCCGGATCCGAGTTCACCGGCCGTCGCCGTGAACCTCTGGTACCACGTCGGATCCGCCAATGAGGTGAGTGGGCGAAGCGGCTTTGCGCACCTGTTCGAGCACCTGATGTTCCAGGGCTCGGCCCAGGTCACCAAGGGCGAGCACCTCTCCGAGCTGCAGGCCGTCGGTGGCAACGTGAACGCCACCACCAGCTTTGACCGGACCAACTACTTCGAGACCGTGCCGCCCGGCGCCGTCGAGCTGGCGCTGTGGCTTGAGGCCGACCGGCTGGCCAGCCTGGACGTCAGCCAAGAGAATCTGGACAACCAGCGCGAGGTGGTCAAGGAGGAGAAGCGGCAGCGCTACGACAATGTTCCCTATGGTGACCAGTTGCCGCTGCTGCTCTCGCTGAACTTCCCGCAGGAGCACCCCTACGGCCACACGACGATCGGCTCGATGGAGGACCTGGACGCCGCCAGCCTAGACGACGTGCGGGACTTCTTCGCCAGCTGGTACCGGGCCTCCAATCTGGTGCTCACCCTGGCCGGGGCGATCGACGCCGAACAGGCCTTCTTGCTTGCCGAACGCTACTTCGGTGAGCTCCCCACGCTGCCCGCCCCGGAGCGCAGCACGGCCGATCCGCTACCCCCGCACACCGGGATCCCGCGGGTGGAGGTGGTGCGCGAGGTGCCCCGTGCCGCGCTGCACCTGGGCTGGCGCACTCCCCCGCTGGGCCACGACGACCATCTTGCCGTCGAACAGGCGCTGGCCATCCTGGGCAGCGGGCCCGCCAGCCGGCTGCACAAGCTGATGGTCCGCCAGACCAGCACCGCGGAGGGCGTCGGAGGTTCGCAGTTCGACCTGGCGCAGGGCACCAGCCTGGCACTGGTCTCGGCCCGGGCCCGCGACGGCCACAGCCTGGAGGAGCTGGAGGCTCAGATCGTTGCCGAACTGACCCGACTTGTCGAGGGCGGGGTCACCGACGAGGAGGTGGACCGCGCCAATGCCTCCTATGAGCGGGAGTGGCTGGGTGAGCTGGCCCAGATCGACAGCCGCGCCGACCAGCTGGGCGCCTTCGCCACCCTGCAGGGCGACCCGTCGTTGCTGAACGAGCACCTGGCCCGGATGCGGGCCGTCACCCCCGACGACATCCGCCGGGCCGCCCGCAGCTGGCTGCAACCGGAGAACCGCAGTGTGCTGTACTACCTTCCGCAGAACGGCTCCGAGACCACCGAGGACCAGGCATGAACCAGCTCCCCCGCCCCGAAGCCAGCAGCGCCAACAGCTGGCGCTTCCCCACCCCCGACGTACGCGAACTGGCCAATGGCCTGACCGTGTGGCGTTTCAACCTGCCCGGCCAGCACGTGGTCACGGCGCAGCTGGTGCTGGATGTGCCGCTCACCCTGGAGGTGCCGGAGGTGGAGGGCATCGCCACCATCGCGCTGCGCACCAGCGACGAGGGCACGGTGCAGCACCTGGGTGAGCAGCTGGTCGACGCCCTGGAGTCCGCCGGCGCCGCCTTCGACGGGGGCGCCTCTGCCAGCGCCACCCTGTGCTCGATCGACGTGCCCAACACCCGGCTGGCCACCGCCCTGCCGCTGCTGGCCGAGATCGTGCAGAGCCCGCAGTACGACCCGGCCGACGTGGAACGGCATGTCGCCCTGCGGCTGGCCGAGCTGGAGCAGACCATGGTGAGCGCCCCCTCGCTGGCCTCACTGGCGGTTCGCCGGGTGGTCTTCGACGACAGTTCCCGTGAGGCCCGCCCGCAGGGTGGCCTGCCCGACACCGTCGCGGCAATCACCCCGGAGCTGGTGCGCGCCTTCCACGACCGGCACTGGCGCCCGGACGGCGCCACCCTGATCCTGGCCGGGGACCTAGACGATTCGGTCGATGCCCTGGTGGACCAGGCCTTCGGCGCCTGGGGCTCGGTCAGCGGCACCGCCCTGCACGTCATCCCCACCCCACGGGGCGCCCAGACCGTGCTCGACGGCAAGCGGGTGGTGCACCTGGTGGACCTTCCGGGCGCGGTGCAGACCGAGATCCGGGTGAGCGGGATCGGCGTCGATCGCACCAGCCTGGACTTCGCGCCGTTGCAGGTGGCCGCCAATGCGATGGGCGGCAGCTTCGGCAGCCGGCTGAACACGGTGCTGCGCGAAGAGAAGGGCTACACCTATGGCGTGCACTTCTCCGTCGCCCCGGCCCGGCTGTCAGGTAGCTGGGCGGTCAGCGCCAGCGTGCGCACCGAGGTGACCGTCGACGCCCTGGCCGAGACCCTGCGGATCATGGCCCTGGACGAGGACTTCACCGCCGACGAGGTCAGCGACGCGATCAACCAGCAGCTGGGGATCGCCCCGCTGCGCTACGACACCGCCGGCGCGATCGCCAACCAGGCGGCCACCCTGGCAGCGTCGGGCTGGGAGGCGGACTTCGTGAACCTGCACTTCACCCGGGTCGGACAGGTCACGCCCGGCAGCGCCAGCGCCGCCTACCGCAAGATCGTGCGGCCGGACAATTCCCACGTCGTGCTGGTGGGCGACGCCGGCACGCTGCGCCCCCAGCTGGAGGCCGCGGGTCACGAGGTGCGCCCCGTCGACCCCTTCGACGCCGGGGAGCTACTTCAGGGCGGTCTCGGCGGCTGACATCTTGGCCCTGGCCGCCGCCAGCTGCTTCTGGTAGGTGGCCAGATCACCCTTCTTGAGCGCCGCGTCAGCGGCCTCGAAGGCCTTGGCGGCCTCGTCCAGCAGCTTCAGCGCCGCCGCCTGGCCCTTGGCCGGGGTCGTGGTGGGCTTGGGAGTGGTGGTGGGGGTCTTGCCGTCGGTCCGCTCGCCCGTCGAGGCGCCCGCGTCGCCCTTGAAGACGCTGTCCAGCGCCTCCTGCAGGGTGGAGCCGATCCCGATCTGCTCACCGAAGCGCACCACCACGAAACGCAGCACCAGGTACCCGCCGCTGGTGGTGCTCTGCTGGGTGTAGACCGGCGTGACGTAGAGCAGGCCGCCGCCCACCGGCAGGGTGAGCAGGTTGCCGAAGTGCGCCTGCGCGGAACCCTGCATCATGAAGGGCCGCAGCTTGTTGGCCACCGTGGTGTCCGAGTTGATGGCATTGAAGGTCTGACCGGGACCGGCCACCTGCTTGCGATCGGACAGTTTCAGCACCCGCAGCGTGCCGTAGTCCTTGCTGGCGGCATCTGCGTTGACCGCCAGGTAGGCGCCCAGGGTTTCGCGACCCTTGGGCACCATCACCGACGTCTGGCTGAAGACCGGCGCCGGATCACCGGGCCAGCGGATGGACAGGTAGTTGGGCGCCTCCTTCTTGCCGGCGGCGGCCACCGGGTCATTGGGCACCTCCCAGAGGTCGGACTTCTGGAACCAGGTGTCCGGATTCTGCGAGTGGTAGCGGGTGAGCACTTCACGCTGCACCTTGAACAGGTCCGAGGGGTAGCGCATGTGCTGCAACAGGCTGTCCGGGATGGACTTCTTGGGCCGGATCTGGCCCGGGTAGACCTTCTGCCAGGTCCGCAGGATCGGGTCCTCCTCATCCCAGGCATAGAGCGTGACAGTGCCGTCGCCGGCGTCGATCACGGCCTTGACGGAATTGCGCAGGTAGTTCACCGGCCGGGGCTGCTGCAGGGTGGAGGTCTGCGCGTCCGACGTGGCACCCCGCAGGTCGACCTTGTTGGAGTTGGGGTACTTGTCACTGGTGGTGTACGCGTCGACGATCCACACCACCCGGCCATCCACCACCGCCGGGTAGGCGTCGGTGTCCGGCGTGAGCCAGGGGGCCACCTTCTGCAGCCGTTCGCGCGGGGTTCGGTCATACAGCAAACGGGAGGCGGAGTTCACCCGTCCGGTGGACAGCAGCAGGTTGGCGTCGCCGAAACGCAAGGCATAGAGCGCCCGGATGGCCGGATTGCCGATCCCCACCCCGCCCTTGCCGTCGTAGGTGTTGCGGGTCTCGTTGGCACCGGACTTCCCGCCGCCCGGTGTGTCCAGCTCCACCGGGGCGGCGCCCTCGGGGGCCCCGACCACCGCATAGGTATTGGTTCGTTCCCCGAAGTAGATCCGGGACTGCGTCTCCGCCAGCTTGCCGACGGTGGGGATGTCCCGGGAGATCCACTCCGGCTCCCCATTGCCCTGCCGACGGTTGCCGTAGGCCGCCACCACGCCATTGCCGTGGGTGTAGACGGTGTGCAGGTTGGTCCAGTTGCGGTCCGGGATCTCGTCGGCATTGATCTCCCGCGCCGCCACCACCGCGTCGGTGGCCTTGCCCTCGATGGTGTAGCGGTCCACGTCCAGCACGTCCGGGAAGGAATAGTAGCCGCGCACCTGCTGCAGCTGCTCGAAGGTCTCCCCGATCAGCGACGGGTCGATCAGCCGGATCCCGGGCAGCGCCTCCGCGTCGGCCTTGAGCTGCCCCGCCGACGCGGAGGTGGTGACGTCATAGTTCTCCGTCATCTCCACGTCGGTCAGGCCGTAGGCGGCACGGGTGGCCGCGATGCTTTGTTCGATGTAGGCGCGCTCACGCGCCGGGCCCTTGGGCATCACGTCGAAGCGCTGCACCATCGTCGGGTAGATCCCCTGCACGATGATGGTGCTCACCAGCATCAACACCACCGCGAGCATCGGGATGGACCAGCGGCGCAGCCGGGCATTGACGAAGAACAGCACGGCGCACAGCAGGGAGATCAGGGCCACGATGTTCTTGGCCATCACCCGGCCGTGCAGGTCGGTGTAGCCGACGCCGGTGAACAGCCAGTTGTTGGTGACGGCATAGCCGAAACGGTCCAGCCAGCTGCTGATGGCGAACAGCACCAGCAACAGGCCGACCAGCACCGAGAGCTGGGCCTGCGCGGGCCCGGACAGGCTGGCCGGGCGGCGGCTGACGATGGTCTGCCCGCCGGGCGTGGTGGTCACCTGGAAGGACTGCAGCGCACCGGTGGTGAGATGGGCGACGGTGACCAGCAGCGTGCTGGCGCCCAGGATCCAGAAGCCTTGGCCCAGCACGAAACGCCACCACGGATAGTCGAAGACATAGAAGGAGACGTCCTGGTGGAACCATCGGTCGGTGGTGCCGAAGGGGGTGGCATGACGCCAGGCCAGGAAGAGGTCACGCTGGGCGAAGGCGGCGGCCGCGCTGAGCGCGCCGAAGGCCAGCGCCAACCCGACGATGGCGCCGCGATGGCGGGCGTCGAAGATGGTGCGGGTCTGCCCCACCAGGCCGCCCCCCTGCCGGGTGCGCGGCCGCAGCCGGTGCGCCAGGTAGAGGTTCAGCCCGACGCTGGCTGCCATCAGGCCGCCGAAGACCACCGCCATCAGTACCCCGGTGACCAACCGGGTGCGGAAGACGTCGCCATAGGAGAGCTGCTTGAACCACAGCCAGTCGGTCCACACCCGCGCATAGCCCAGCAGGGCGACGCCGAGCAGGCCCAGCACGACGGCGATCCGGGCCAGCGGACTGGTCTGGGGGATCTGAGGGGCACGGCCCGAGGGATGCCGGGGATGCGCGCTGCTCAATCAACTCACCTCAGGGTCTGGGCCAGGGCCTGGGACAGGGCGGGCACCAGGTCATGCCCACCCAACAGCTCGTCGGGCTGGCTGACCAGCCGGGCCAGCCCATGGGTGCTGCCGTCGCGCAGGGCGCCCACCACCACCCGGATCTCCTGGTGCTGCGGATGGTTGGCGACGAAGCGATCGGCCTCGGCCGGGTCGGCGGGGATCTGGTCCTCCAGGCCGGCGGGCAGGAAGGTCCGCTCCAGGCTCATCGCGCAGCCGTGCACGCTGGGCGACCACTGGATCTGGGCCAGGGTCTCCAGCAGGCCCTCGCCGTCGCGGAAGTCCTCCTGCTCGATCGAACTGAGCGCGTCATCGCTGGTGACCTTCAGCTGGTCCGCCAACTGGGGTTCGGCGGCCAGCAGGTCGGCGGTGCGGACCAGGGCGAAGAGCCGGGCCGGCTGGTCCCAGCCGGACAGTCCGACGTGGTGCTCGATCTCCACCAGGGCGGCGATCAGCGCCTCCGGCACCTCCGGGGCCGGGGCGGCCTCATTCGCCACCTGGTCATTCGGCACGGGATCATTCAGCATCGGGGAAGGTCCTTCGTCTCGCCGGTCTCGCGAAGCGTGGTGAGCGCGTCGACCGCCTCGTTCATGGTGCCCACCTTCACCATCGTCATGTCGGTGTCCACGCCCTGCACGTCGGCGCAGTTGTCGCTGGGCACCAGGAAGACCTGGGCGCCGGCATTCTCGGCACCGGCCACCTTCTCCTGGATCCCACCGATCGGGCGGACCTGACCGTCGGCCGAGATCTGCCCGGTGACCGCCACCTTGCGGCCCCCCAGCAGGTCCCCGGGAGTGATCAGGTCATAGATTGCCAGGCTGAAGACCAGGCCGGCGCTGGGGCCCACCACCTCGGGATCGATCCCATAGTCGACCCGCGGTGCGAAGACATAGCCGTCCACCACGCTGATCCCGATCACCGCCACCTTCTTGTCCTGGTTGGAGGACACGGTGGTCACGGTGACGTCGAAGACCTTCTGGTCGCGCAGGACCGAGAGCACCACCGGGTCACCCACGGCGTGCTTCTGCACCAGGTTGCCCACGTCCTGGGGGGTCTGGACCTCGGTCTGGTCGACGCGCTCGATCAGGTCCCCGGGCTGCAGCTTGTTGAAGGACGGGCCGGCCAGCCCGACGGCCTTGACCATCGGCTTGGCGCGGACGGGCTGCTTGGCGGCGCGCAACGCGGCGACGACGGCCTCTGACTTGGAGTCGTCCATCATGGCGACTTCCTCGCTCTTGACCTGGTCGACGGTCTTGGTGTGCGGGTAGACCACCTCCCGCTCCAGCACGTCGCGCTTGGGCAGCCAGTGGGCGAACAGCGCCTCGGGCAGGCTGAGGCGGGAATCCACCTTGGTCACCGAGACCGTGGTCATCCGCAGCTCGCCGGTGGTGGGATGGGTCTTGAGCCCCTTCACCTGGATGGCCTGCTTGCCGTCGTCACCGGGGCCCAGCAGGTTCAGGGTCCGCCCGGGACCCCAGGCGACGAAGGGAACGGGCACCAGGGCAAGCATCAGGGCCAGGGCCACGAAGCACACGGCCGAGACCACGGCGGTCCACGTCTGGCGTGTCACCGCACCACACCCCACTCGATCATGAGCGCCACCCTACCGGCTGGGCCCAACTTGTGCCGTGCGGTTGAATGGTGCCATGAGTGAGTCCACCGGAGCGCACGGCGACGACCAGCCCAAGGACCCGATGGCGGAGATGCTGCGCCAACTCGGGATCAACCTGGGACCCAATGGCCAGATCGACCTGAACCAGCTGATGGCCCGGCTGCAGCAGCAGATGGGCGCCTTCACCCAGACCAGCGCCAGCGGCTCGGGCGTGAACTGGGAACAGACCCGGCATGCCGCCCGCCAGGTGGCCGCGGGCCTGGGCCCGGACCCGAGCATCACCAGCCAGCAGCAGCGGGAGGTGGCCGATGCCGAGCGGCTGGCCAACCTGTGGCTGGACGAGGCCTGTGACTTCGGCCAGGTTTCCACGTCCGCCGTCGCCTGGAGCCGTGCCGAGTGGATCGAGCAGACCATGCCCGCCTGGGAACAGGTGACCGAGCCGATCGTCGCCGCGATCGCCCGGGCGATGGGCGAGATGATGGGCGGCCAGGCACCGCAGCTGCCGCCCGAGCTGGGCGCCTTCGGCGCGATGATGCAGCCGATGCTGCGCCAGGCGGCCGGCGCCATGTACTCCATGCAGCTGGCCCAGGCCATCGCCAAGGTTTCCAGCGAGGTGGTCACCGGCTCGGAGATCGGCTTCCAGTTGCTCAAGACTCCGCGGGCGGCGCTGCTGCCCACCAACATCGACGCCTTCTCCGAGGGCCTGGAGGTCACCGGCCAGGATGTGCTGCTCTACCTGATGCTGCGCGAATCCGCCCGGCAACGGCTCTTCCAGCAGGTCGGCTGGCTGGCGCCGCAGATCCTGGCGCTGGTGGAGCACTACGCCCGGGAGATCCGGATCGACGCCGACGCGCTGGAGGGCGCGATCGACCTGGAGGACATGAGCCAGCTCACCCCGGAGAAGATGGCCGAGATCTCCGAGGACCTGCAGGGCAAGCTGTTCGAGCCCACCCAGACCGCCGAGCAGGTGGAGATCCTGGGCCGGCTGGAGACCCTGCTGGCCCTGGTGGAGGGCTGGGTGGACGAGGTGGTGGCCCAGGCCACGGCCCGGTGGATGCCCAATTCCTCCCAGCTGGCCGAGACCCTGCGGCGCCGCCGGGCCGCCGGTGGCCCCGCCGAGGACGTGCTGAAGTCCCTGGTGGGGCTCGAGCTGCGCCCCCGCCGGGTGCGCGACGCCGCCAACCTGTGGGCCGCGCTGAGCGCCGACCGGGGCGTGGGTGGCCGCGACGCCGTGTGGAACCACCCGGACCTGGTGCCCACGGCGGCGGACCTGGACGACCCGCTGGGCTATGTCAGCGGCGAGAACACCACCCCGGCCGAGGCCGACGACCTGGATGCCGAACTGGCCAAGCTGCTGGACGAGGAAGGTCGCACCGAGGACTGATCAGTCCACTTCCTCTTCCTCGTCGTCCGGCGCCGACGAGTCGGGCGCCGGTTGGCCGGGCCCGGTCTGGGCCCGGGAGGCGGTGGACCAGCCAAGCAGGAATCCCTTGGCCCGTTCCGCCCGGGGATGGGCATCCACCAACGCGTGGAAACGCGCGGTGTGGTGCGGCTCCACCAGGTGCGCCAGCTCATGCAGCAGGACATAGTCCACCACCCAGTCCGGCATCTCCTGCAGGCGGGAGGAGAGCCGGATCACCCCGCTGTCCGGGCTGCAGGATCCCCACCGCTTGTGCTGGTTGCCCACCCAGCGGATCTCGCTGGCCCGCACCGGGCGTCGGGCATGCGGGTCCAGGAACTGGGTGGCCAGCGCCTCGGCCCGCACCTGCAGCGCATCGGGCCCGCTGGGGGGCCGGCGTCGGGATTCCTGCGCCAGCACCCGTCGGGACATGGTGCGGGCCCAGCGCAGCTCGTCAGCGGCCGGCATTCCCGCGGGCACCAGCAGCACGATCCGCTCGCCTTCGCGTCGAGCGGAGATGGTCTTGCGGCGACGGGTGCTGCGACGTACCTCCACCGTGGCATCGTCCACCTGGATCAGCTGCTTGGTCACGCCCTCCACTGTGACAGACGGCACCGACAATTCCCGGGCTGACTGGTGTTGACGGTTGCGGGCGTGGGGCACTAGGTTCATTCCCGAGGCCCTTGGCGGGTCGATCGTTTGCAGGGGAAGGCAGACGATCTTGATCGCCGAGGGCCTCTCTTTTTTGCCAATCCCGCGGCGCGCCGCGCGCTTTTCCGCGCAAACCGCTTGTCGGCATGGCTACAGTGAACGGCGAGCCCGGTGGCCGCCTGATTCTTGGCTGCCGGCCGGACAACATCAATCAGGAGGAAATCGTGGCCGAAGAGACCTACAGCGGTGAGTTCTACTGCGTCAAGTGCAAGGCCAAGCGCGAGGCCTCGGGCAATGTCGTCGTGAACGACAAGGGAACCCGCATGGCGAAGGCCAAGTGCCCCGAGTGTGGCACCAACCTGAACCGGATCCTCGGCAAGGCCAAGTGATCTGATTCGGTAGCAGGACATCAGGGGGCGGGTCTTCGGACCCGCCCCTTTGTCATGCCCAGCCGGTGTCATGCCCAGCCGGCCGAGGCCACGGTGTTGTCCGGTTGTTGTCCGATTGTTGTCCGGCCTTCCCCCCGCGGGCGCGCTCGGCAAGGCTGGCAGGCATGAATCAGGTTTGCCTCAATCCCCGGGTGCGCGGTGAGCGGGTGCTCACCGGCGACGGGGTGCGCTACTGGCTGGACGAGACCTGCTGGGCGGAGCTGCCCGCGGTGGACCGGGAGCTGGACCAGCGCCTGGCCCATGCCGACGGGTGGACCACCACGGGTCGCCTGCACCGGGGGCTGGCGCCCACGCAACAGCAGCGGCTGGACAGCGTCCTGACGCTGTTCACCACCCACGGACTGGCCGTGGCCGGGGCGGGAACCAGCCCGGTGCAGGGCCTGCGGGTGGCCCTGGTGGGCTCCGGCAGCCTGGCCCGCGCGGTGGCCCGGACCCTGCTGCGGGCCGGGATCCGCCGGCTGGACTGTCTGGACGGGGCCCGGCCGGACCCGGTGGTCTGGCCCAAGAACAGCCAGGCCACCGGCGCAGAAGCCCTGGTCCACTCGCTGCGGCCGCGGCAGAGTGTGGTGCTGCGCACCGTGGGCCAGGTGTCGGAACTGGCCGAGGCCGGCACCGATCTGGTGGTGGTGGCCGCGGCCCGGGCGGAACCGGACCGGTGGCTGCTGGAGGAGCTGGTGCGGCACGACCTGACCCACCTGGTGGTCGGTTGCCACCGGGACGTGGGCCGGGTGGGGCCGCTGGTCATGCCCGGCCGCTCCCCCTGCATGCAGTGCCTGGACCTCTCCCGACGCCAGGCCGACCCGGCCTGGCCGCAGGTGCTGGCCCAGCTGAGCGCGCTGCCCGCCCGGCCGGAGCCCACCCTGACCCAGACGGTGGCCGGCCGGGCGGTCCTGGAGGTCGGTTGGTTGGCGCGCGGCCTGGGGGCAGCCCACCGGTTGCACGGCCGGATCGAGCTGCATGACCTGCACTACCCCGCCGTCCGGGAGGTGCTGTTCAGCACCCACCCGGACTGCGGGTGTGGCTGGCGGCCCTGACCGGGTGGCCAGGGACCGGGCGCGGATCAGGCGGCGCGGGCCTCGGCGTCGGCGTCGGGGGTCTCCACCAGCGGATGCTTGCGGGGCCTGCCCCTCGGCCGTTTGCGCGCGATCACCCGCCCACCGTCGAACAGCTCACCGCCCCACACACCGTGCGGTTCGGCCCGCTCCAGCGCGCCGTTGAGGCAGAGCCCGCGGACCGGGCAGGTGGCGCAGATCTGCTTGGCCTGCTCGACGGTGGCCATGTCGTCGGCGAAGAACAGGTTGGGGTCGGCATCCGAGCACGCCGCGGGGCTGCTGGGCGCGCTGATCACGACGTCGATGCTCGTCATGGTCATGGTCATGTCTGGAACTCCTGGAGGCCGTTGGGTGGATGTTCCCCGGAGCACGAAGAAGGCCGTGACTCCGGGTTTCCCCGATGTCACGGCCTGCCAGACAGGGTGGCTCAGACCATGGTGCTCGGAGAGGGGTTGTCGGGGTGCGTGGTGGCGCCATAGGCGTCGCCGAAGGCAGAGAGCTGCTCTGCGTGGTTGATCGCTGCGCGCTCGATGCTTGGGCGCTTGATGCCACAGCCGACGAAATTTGTGTTCATCCCGACAGCCCTCCTCTCCTTGTTCACCCCACCCGGCCGCTCCGCGTGAGTTCGTGCTGACAAATCTACGGCCCGTGCGAAGATCCGCGCAAGCCATTTTTGACTACGGGTTTTGTTCCGGTTCCTCGCCCGCCACCAAGGCCAGCAATGGTCCGCCGTAGCGCTCCAGCTTGGTCCGTCCGACGCCCGGAACCTTGAGCAGGTCGGCCTCGGTGCGGGGTTCGGCCTCCGCGACGGCAATCAGGGTGGCGTCGGTGAAGATCACGAAGGCGGGCATGCTGGCCTCCTGCGCCACCTGCTTGCGCCAGTCCTTCAACCGGGCCAGCAGGTGCTCGTCGTAGCTCGACGGGCAGCCGGCGTGCCGGCCCAGCTTGCGCTCGGCCCCACTGGTCAGGCCCTTCCCGCAGACCCGGCAGGTCTGGGACTGGGCGGACCGGCTTGCTCGCCTCATCGGTGCCTGCGTCTGCGCCTGCTGCGCCAGGGCGGCGGGGGTCAGGCCGTCCAGGAAGCGCGAGGGCCCGCGGTTGCCGCGGCCGCCGCTGCGGGAACGGCTCCAGGAGATCCGCAGGTGCCGTCGGGCCCGGGTGATGCCGACGTAGAGCAGCCGTTTCTCCTCCGCCAGCTGCTCGTCGGTGGTGGCCAGCAGGAAGGGCAGGGTGCCCTCCTGCATCCCGAACAGGCAGACCGCCTCCCATTCCAGGCCCTTCGACGCGTGCAGGGTGCCCAACGTCACGCCCTGGCTCACTGGGGCCTGCTGCAGGCTGGCCCGCTCCCCCAGCGCGGTGACCAGCTCGGTCAGGCCATGTTCCGGGTTCTCGACGGCGATGTCATGCGCCAGGTCCACCAGCGCATTCAACGACTCCCACTTCTCCCGCACCGATCCGGACCCCTCCGGCGGATCGGCCGACCAGCCCACCGAGGCCAGCACATCCTTGAGCAATGGCAGGCCTGGGCCCTCCGTCTCGGCCCGGACCGCGGCCCGCAGCTGGGCCAGGGCCTGCTTGATCTCGGGCCGCTCGTAGAACTTCTCGCTGCCGCGCACCAGGTAGGGGATGTTCTTCTCGCTCAGCGCGGCCTCCAGCACCGGTGACTGGGCATTGATCCGGAAGAGCACCGCCATCTGGCGCCAGTCGGTTCCCTCGTCGTGCCGGGAGGCCAACCAGCCGGCGATCGCCCGGGCCTCGTCGGTCTCCTCCGGGTGCGAGCCGAACTCCACCCCCGGTCCGCTGGGTTGCTGCGCCACCAGCTGCACGCCTCCCAGGCTCCCGGGCTGGGGCCGTTGCGCCCCCCGCCCCCGGGGAGTCATCACCTTGTTGGCCAGGTCGACCACCTGGGGAGTGGAGCGGTAGTCCCGGACCAGCCGGACCACCGTCGTGCCCGGATGCTGGGCGGCGAAGCCGGTCAGGAAGTCCGCCCGGGCCCCGGCGAAGGCGTGGATGGACTGGTGCGGGTCCCCCACCACGCACAGGTCCCGACGATCGCCCAACCAGAGGTTGAGCACGGTCTGTTGCAGCGGGGAGACGTCCTGGTACTCGTCCACCACGAAGTGCCGGTACTGGCCGCGGACCTGGGCGGCCACCTGTTCGTGCTCGCTGAGCAGGGCGGCGGTGCACAGCAGGATGTCGTCGAAGTCGATCTGGCCGCGGTTGCGCTTGGCCGCCTCATATCCCGTGAAGACCTTGGCGACGGTCTCCGGGTCCGCCCCCGCCAGGGTGCGGTTGGCGGCCCGGGCGATGGCCGGGTACTCCCCCACCGTGACATTGGAGACCTTGGCCCAGCTGATCTCGCCCAACAGGTCCCGCAGCAATCCGGTGTCCACCTTCAGGCCGTGCCGGGAGGCGGCCTCGGCCACCAGTGCCATCCGACGGTCGGTCACCTGCGGCAGCTCGACGCCATAGGCCCTGGGCCAGAAGAACTGGATCTGGCGCAGCGCCGCGGAGTGGAAGGTGCGGGCCTGGACATTGCCCACCCCCAGCTGGTGCAGCCGGCCGCGCATCTCCCCCGCGGCCCGGGTGGTGAAGGTCACCGCCAGCACCCCGCGCGGATCCAGTGCCCCGGTCAGCGACCCGTAGGCGATCCGGTGGGTGATGGCCCGGGTCTTGCCGGTGCCGGCCCCGGCGATCACCGCGACCGGCGCGTCGAAGGTGGTGGCCACCTGACGCTGTTCCGCGTCCAACGCGGCCAGGATCTGTTCGGGGTCTGGGCTTGGCACGTCGGCCACCTTAGCCGCGTCCACCGACGAAAAACTGTCGGTGCCGGGCCCTAGGCTGGGAAGCATCATGAACCAGCACGCGAATCCCCTGACCACCGGCGCTTCGGCCGGTCTGGAGCTGGTGCTGTGCCCGGACTGGGAGAGCCTGTGCACCGGCCTGGCGGACCAGCTGGGCCAGCCCCTGCCGGATCCCTTTGCCAGCCAGCTCGTGGTGGTGGACTCCCCGGCCACCCGTCGGGGCCTGTCCCAGGCACTGGCCAGCGGTCCGGCGGGGATCAGCGCCGGCGTCACCTTCCTGGGACTGCGGGGGCTGCGTCGTCGGCTGGAGGAGGTGCTGCTCGGGGTCCAGGCGGCCAACGACCCGTGGCGTTCGCGGGGCCTGACGCTGGCCCTGCTGGACGTGATGGCGCAGGTGGCCGACGAGCCCTGGTTCGCTCCCTTGCAGCACCACCTGGGTGGCGCCCAGGATGAGGCCGCCGACCGTCCGGGCCGACGGCTGGCCACCGCGGACCGGATCGCCAGGCTCTTCCTGCGCTACTGCCGCACCGCCCCCACACTGGTGCGGGCCTGGAGCGAGGGGCTCGACGTCGATCCGCTGGGCGCACCCCTGACGCCGCGGGCCAGCTGGCAACCGCACCTGTGGCGCCGGGTGGGCGAGCTGCTGGGCCCCGCGGACCCGGTTCGTCGGCATGCCCAGCTGAGTGCAGCCATCGCCCACCAGGACGGCCCGCTGCTCCCGGACCCGGTGCTGCGGCTGGTCAACCCCACCCCCTGCCCACCCCTGGACCGGGAACTGGTCACGGCGCTGGCCACCCGGATGCCGGTCAGCCTGTGGCAGCAGGCGTCGGAGCGGGAGTCCGCCCTAGACGGCCGGTGGGGGGCCACGGGTCGGGTGGGTCTGGGCCGCTGGCGGGAAGCCGCCGACACGGTCCGACGACAGCCCGGACAAGCCCGCCCGGGGCTGCCGGCCGATGTCCAGGTGCACGCCTCCCACGGCCCCGACCGGCAGGTGGAGGTGCTGCGGGAGGTGCTGTGCGCCCTGCTGGCCGACGACCCGACGCTGGAGCCCCGCGACATCGTCGTCGCCTGCCCGGACCTGGACCTGTACGCGCCGCTGGTGCGGGCCAGCTTCTGCCTGGACCCGGCCGTGGTGGGCGAACACCTGCATCCCGGCCACCAGCTGCGGGTGCAGCTGGCCGACGCCTCCCTGGACCAGCCGAACCAGGTGCTGGAGACCCTGCGGCTGGTCCTGCGGCTGGCCGGCCAACGCGCCACCGCCCAGGACCTGGTTGACCTGTGCGGCAGTGCCCCGGTGGCCCGGCGCTTCGGGCTGGGCAGCGACGAGCTGGAGCGGATCAGCCGCCTGGTCCAGCAGGCCGACATCCGCTGGGGCCTGGATCGCACCCACCGCTCGGACTTCGGGCTGGGTCAGGTGGCGCAGTCCACCTGGCTGGCCGGGGTGGACCGGGTGCTCACCGGGATCGCGGTGGGGCCCACCCCGCTGCGCTGGCTGGGCACCGCGTTGCCGGTGGAACAGGTGGATTCCACCGACGTGCTGGCGGCCGGCAGCCTGGCCGAGATCGTCTCCCGCACCCGCAAGCTGGTGGCGGACTGGCGCCAACCGGCGGGTATCGGGGAGTGGATCGGCCGGCTGCACGGGGCGTTGGACCTGCTGACCGCGGCGGAGGGCGACGACGCCTGGCAGCTCACCCAGGCCAGGGGCGAGCTGGCGGACCTGGCCGACCTCACCGCGGATCGGGTGGCCCCGCTGCGGTTGGGCGACGTCCAGGCCCTGTTCGACCGCTTGCTGCGCACCGGACGCGGCCGCCCCAATTTCGGCAATGGGTCGCTGCTGGTGTGCGGCCTGGATGACCTGGGGGGTGTGGCCCACCGGGTGGTTGCGGTGCTAGGCCTGGATGACCAGCGTTTCCCCGCCCGGCCCCCGCTGGACGGGGACGACCTGGTGGCTGGGCCCACCGCCGATCCGGAGACCGACCCCCGAGCCCGGGACCGGGAGTTGCTGCTGCAGGCCGTCGAGTCCGCCCGCGACCACCTCGTCGTGGTGCACCAGGGCTTCACCCCGCGCACCAATGAGCCGGTGCCCCGGCCGGTCTCGGTGATCGACCTGCGGGAGGCCGCGGCCGCCGCCGACGTGCTGCGGGAGTTCCGGCACAGCCTGCAGCCGCAGGCCGGCACCAATTTCCAGCAGGGTCAGGCGGAGCGCCCGTTCAGCTTCGACCGGGCCGCGCTGGCCGGGGCCCAGGCCCGGGAGCTCCAGGTGGGCCAGCCCGAGGCCGGGCCGGAGCCGCTGTGGCAGACCTCCTTCGGGCCGCTGCCCGGCCCCGACGAATCGCTGGACCTGGCCACGCTGACCGATTTCTACCGCCACCCCGCGCGCGAACTGCTGCGCCGCCGGCTGGGGGTGAGCATGACCGAGTGGGGCGAGGAGCTGGACGACGAACTGCCGATCGAACCCAATGGGCTGCAGGAATGGGCCATCGGGGACCGGATGGTTCGGCTGGCGTTGGATGGGCTGGACCCCGGCCAGATCATGGCCGCCGAGCGCTTGCGGGGCCAGATCCCGCCCGGCCACCTGGGCAGCCGCACCCTGAACAAGATCGGCCCGGTGGTGGGAAAGGTGGTCAACGCCGCCGCCCGGGAGCGCTCGGCCGCCGCCACCGACGTCGACTGCGAACTGGACCTGCCCGGAGCTGGCCAGCTGCTCACCGGCCGGGTCCGCGTGCACGACGCCAGCATCGTCAGCCTGGCCTTCTCCCGCACCAGCGCCACCCACCTGCTGCAGGCGTGGCTGGAACTCCTGCTACTGGCCGGGAGCCAGCCCGCCCCGGAGCTGGGTTGGCGGGCGGTGCACATCGGGCGGGACGCGGTGGCCACCCTCAGCGCGCCCCCGCCCCAGCGCTGCCGCGAGCTGTTGACCGAGCTGGCCGCCCTGCGCCAGGCCGGGCTGGTCCGGCTGGTGCCGTTGCCGGTCAAGGCGGCCGCCACCTTCCAACGGGCCACCCCGCTGCGCCCCTTCCGGGACCACGACCCGGACACCCAGGCCGCCCGGGAATTCCGCTACGAACACGACGCGGACTGGGCGCGCTTCCTGCCCCAGGACTTCGACGCGCTGCGGCGGATCCCGCCGGAGCCCGGCGACCCCGGGGTCCCCGGACCCTCCCGGTTCGAGAATCTGTCCGACTGGCTGTTCGCGCCGCTGCGGGAGCACCTGAGCGTGGGGAACCTGCGATGACCACGGCCGATCCCACCCCCTTCGACCTGTGTGGACCGCTGCCGACGGGCACCTGCGTCCTGGAGGCCTCCGCCGGCACCGGCAAGACCTACGCCATCACCGCCCTGGCGGTGCGCTACCTGGCGGAGGGACTGTTCAGCCTGGACCAGATCATGATGGTCACCTTCTCCCGCGCCGCCACCTCGGAGCTGCGCCACCGGGTCTACAGCCGGCTGCGCGACAGCCTGGCCGCCCTCGAGGCCTGGCTGGACACCGGCGAGCAGCCCGCGGACCAGATCGACCGGCACCTCGTCGACGCCCCCCGCGCCGAGGTGGGCGCCCGTCGTGACCGGATCCGCGCCGCACTGGCCGAGATCGATGCCGCCACCATCGCCACCACGCATGAGTTCTGCGCCCGGATGCTCACCGGGCTGGGCCTGCTGGTGGACCACGACCACACCACGCGCTTCGCCGAGTCCGTCGACGACCTGGCCGAGCAGGTGGTGCACGACGTGTACCTGGGCCGGGAGGTGAACGGATCGGAGCAGGTGCCCGGCAAGCTGGCCACCTTCGCCCGTTATGCCGAGGTGGGCCGGGCCGCGCTGCGCGAACCCGATGCCCAGCTGGTGCCCGTCGACGCCCAGGGGCTGTCTGCCGACCGGGTGGGTTTTGCGGCCGAGGTGCGTCGCCAGTTCGAACGTCGCAAGCGCCGCGCCGGGCTCTACACCTTCGACGACATGGTTCGTCGGCTGCGGGATGCCCTGGCCGACCCGCTGACCGGGGAGCTGGCGGTCCGGGCGTTGAGCCAGCGCTACCGCTTGGTCCTGATCGACGAGTTCCAGGACACCGACCCCACCCAGTGGGAGATCGTGCAACGCGCCTTCGTGGGCCACAGCGTGGTGGTGCTGATCGGGGACCCGAAACAGGCCATCTATGCCTTCCGGGGCGCCGACGTCCACGCCTACCTGGACGCCGTGCGGCATGCCGACCGGCTCTACACCCTGCAGGTGAACCACCGCAGCGACGAGCCCGTGGTCCGCGGGGTGCTGGAGGTCTTCGGCCAGGCGGCGATGGGCTCGCAGCAGATCATCGCCCGGCCCGTCCTGGCCGCCCATCGGGGTGCCCGGATCACCGGCCCGGGGGCGACGCCCGCCGTGCAGGTGCGCTGCCTGGCCGGGCCCCCGCGCGGCGAGTACGGGGCCACGGCCGCCGCTCGCGCGGTGGACCAGGACCTCGCCGGGCAGGTGCTGGCCCTGTTGAACGACGGCTGGCAGGTCTCGGGCAGGCCCGTCGCCCCGCGCGACATCGCGGTGCTGGTGCGCTCCAACTGGCGCGGGGAGCAGGTCAAGGCCGCGCTGGAGGGCGTGGGCGTGCGCGCCGTCTTCGGCGGGGCGGCGACGGTGATGTCCAGCGAGGCGGCCCAGGCCTGGCTGCACCTGCTCAGGGCCCTGGTGGAGCCGTCAGCGCAGGCGATGAAGCGGGCGGCGCTGAGTTGTCTGGTCGGCTGGACCGAGACCGAGCTGGCGGCCGCCGTCGCGGATGACGGCCTGGCCGCGCCGGGGCGCACCATGTCCGAGCTGGCGGTGCAGGTCAAGACCCTCAGCCGGATCCTGGCGGCCCAGGGGGTGGCCGCGGTCTTCGAGGCGCTGTGTGACCAGACCCAGCTCTACCGACGGCTGCTCGGACGGCCGGACGGGGAGCGGGTGATGACCGATGTCCGGCACGTCTCCCAGCTGTTGAACGACGCCGCCGTGCGGCACCAGCTCGGCCCGCTGGCCCTGGCGGAATGGCTGGCCGACCGGATCGCAGAGGCCCGTCGTTCCCAGGACGACGACCGCACCCGACGCCTGGAGACCGACTCCTCCTGCGTGCAGATCATGACCATCCACGGGGCCAAGGGCCTGGAGTTCCCGATTGTCCTGCTGCCCGAGGCCGCCAATGAGGCCCCCCGGGAGCCACGCCCGGGTGAACCCAGCGTGCTGCACCTGGCCGGCCAACGGGCACTGGACGTGGGCGTCGATGCCGGCTGGCAGCAGCGCCAGCAGGTGCGCACGGCCCAGGAACGCGCCGAGAGCCTGCGCACCCTGTACGTCGCCATGACCCGGGCCAAGTCCCGGTTGGTGATGTGGTGGGCCCCCACCAAGGCCAACACCCAGACCTCGGCCCTGCACCGGCTGCTGCACGGCGCCCGGGTGCCGGGGCAGGAACCCGATCTGGTCTGCGAGCTGCCCGCTGATCCCTGCCAGGTCCCCGGGCTGGACCCGGCACTGGTGGAGCTGGTGCGGGTCCACCCCGAGCCGGTCTCCGGCCGCCCGCCGGTGCCCACCCGCAACCCGCCACTGAGCGCCCGGGCCTTCACCCGCGCCATCGACCACACCTGGCGCCGCACCTCCTATTCCGGCCTGACCCACGAGGTGCACGCGCTGCGGCCCGGCCCAACCCCGCCGCTGGAGGCCGACGAACCGGACACCGAGGCCATGCTGGCCGAGCCGGTGGAGCCGGACACCGCCGCGACGCAGGCCACCGGTTCCCTGACCTCCGCCCTGGCCCCGCTGCCGGGTGGCACCCAGTTCGGCAGCCTGGTGCACGGCGTGCTGGAACTGACCGACCCCACCGCCCCCGACCTGCGGGCCGAGCTGGAGCGCCACATCGGTCCACTCTCGGCCCGGCTGCCGGTGGACGGACTGGACGGCACCCGGTTGGCCGACGGTCTGCTGCAGGTGCTGCAGACCCCGCTGGGGCCGGTGGCCGAGGGGCTGCGGCTGTGCGACATCCCGCCGAGCGACCGGCTCGCGGAGCTGGACTTCGAGCTGCCGATGGGATCGGCGGGACGAGCGGCCACCCTGCGGGACCTCGCCGCCGCCCTGCAGGACGTCGAACTGACCGGTGAGGATGGCTTCGCCGCCCGCTACGGTGCCCACCTGGCCGCGAGCGGGGTGGCGGACAAGACCCTCCACGGATTCCTGACCGGCTCGATCGACGCGGTGCTGCGCACCGGCAAGCCCTCGAGCGACGGGCAGCGGTTCTGGGTGGTGGACTACAAGACCAACCGGATCCCGGTGCCCGAGGGTGAACAGCTCGGCTGCCGGCACTACACCCCCGAGCCGATGCGGATCGCGATGGTGGAGGCGCACTACCCCCTGCAGGCGCTGCTGTACTGCGTCGCCCTGCACCGTTTCTTGGCCTGGCGGCTGCCCGGCTACCTGCCGGATCGGCACCTGGGCGGGGTGGGCTACCTGTTCCTCCGCGGCATGGCGGGGCCGCAGACGCCCGTCGTCGACGGCATGCCGTGCGGAGTCTTCGCCTGGCAGCCGTCGCCCGCCCTGGTGGTGCACTGCTCGGAACTGATCGGAGGTCTGCGATGACCCGGCCCCATCCGGCTCCCACCGCCAACACCGTGGTCTCGGCCACCGGCCTGCTGGCGGAGTTCAACCGCGCCGGGGTGCTGGTACCCCCCGACGTGCACGTCGCCCAGACCCTGGGCCGGCTGTGCGGCGAGGGCAACCAGCAGGTGCTGCTGGCGGTGGCGCTGGCCGTGCGGGCGCTGCGGCTGGGCTCGGTCTGCCTGCAACTGACCGGGCTGCGGGAGCGGGTGGTGGCCGAGATGCTGGACCCGGCGCTGGACCTGGCCGCCGACCCGGAGACCGACGTGGACGCGCTGCCCTGGCCGGAGCCCGAACAGTGGCTGACCACACTGCGTGCCTCCGGCCTGGTGGCCCAGGGCTTCGACGTGCCGCTCAACCACCGGCCCGTGCGGCTGGCCGAGGACCTGCTCTACCTGGAGCGCTACTGGGCCGAGGAGTCCACCGTCCGGCACGCCCTGGACCAGCGCGCCGCCCGGCCGGCGCCGCCGGTGGACCAGACCGCCCTGGCCGAGGTGCTGGATGCCCTGTTCGACGGCCGGGGCCTGAGCGCCGGTGAGGTGGACCAGCAGCGGGAGGCCGCTCGTCGGGCGGCCTTCAACTGGACCTCCGTGGTGGCGGGCGGGCCGGGCACCGGCAAGACCACCACCGTGGCCAGGCTGCTGGCGGTGCTGCAGGCCACCACGGACCAGCCGCTGCGGATCGCCCTGGCCGCGCCCTCCGGCAAGGCGGCCGCCCGGCTGCAACAGGCCGTCGCGGAGGCCCTGGCCCAACTGCCGCCGCAGGTGAGCGCCCCGCAGATCACGTCGGCCGCCACGCTGCACAAATTGCTGGACGCCCGCGGGGCCGGCCGCGGCTTCGGCCGGGGGCCCGGCAATCCCCTGCCCCACCAGGTGGTGGTGGTGGATGAGATGTCCATGGTGGCCCTGCCCCTGATGGCCCGGCTGCTGGAGTCGCTGCGGCCCCAGACGCGGCTGGTGTTGGTGGGAGACCCCAACCAGCTCACCTCCGTGGATGCCGGGGCCGTGCTGGCGGACCTGGTCCGGGCCGCCGAGCTGCCGGCCGCGGCGGAGCGTCCGCCCCGGGGCAGCGTCACGGTGCTCACCCACACCTGGCGTTTCGGCCGTGGCATCGCGGACCTGGCCGAGGCGATCCGCACCGGCAACGCCGAGCTGGCCCTGGAACTGCTGGCCGGTGGGGGCGACGTGGAGCTGGTCCCCACCAATGCCGGCGCCCTGCAACTGGAGGACCTGCCGCAGGTCCGCCAGCAGGTGCTGGCCAGCGGAGCCGCCGTGCACGCCGCGGCCCGGGAGGGAGACGTCGCCACCGCGTTGACGGCGCTGGACCAGCACCGGCTGCTGTGCGCCCACCGCGAAGGACGGTGGGGCGTCTCCCGTTGGGGCCGGATGGTGGAGGAGGCGCTACGTTCCCACGTCGACGGGTATGCCGCCGACGGGGAGTGGTACCTGGGCCGGCCATTGCTCGTGACCCAGAACCTGCGGGACCTGGAGCTGTCCAATGGGGATTCCGGGGTGGTGGTGGCCACCGCTTCCGGGAACCGGGCGGCGATCGGTACCGGGCAGCAGGCCCGGTTGTTCTCGCCCTTCCTGCTGGACGCAGTCACCAGTTTGCACGCCATGACGGTGCACAAGGCGCAGGGCAGCCAGTTCCAGCGGGTCACCGTCGTGCTGCCGCCGGCCGAGTCCTCACTGCTGACCCGGGAGCTGCTCTACACCGCCGTCACCCGGGCCAGTTCCGGGGTGCGGTTGATCGGCCAGACCGACGCCGTGACCAAGACCATCCAGAACCCGGCCACCCGCGCCTCCGGGCTGGGCCGCGGCTGGTGACCCGACCCCGGACGGGGTCAGATGCGCAGCGCCCCCTCCGGCGGGGGCAGCTCGCCGGCCCGCCACGCGGCGATGATCCGGCCCGCGATCGATCCCGGACCGGGAAGGCTCAACCCGTCGGCCAGCGCCGCGGTCAGCTCGTCGCGGGAGTACCACCGGGCCCAGGCAATCTCCGTCTGGTCGACGCGGATCTCGCCCTGCGCGCGGGCCACGAAGCCCAGCATCAACGAGCGCGGGTAGGGCCAGGGCTGGCTGGACAGGAAGCGCGCCTGCGTCACCTCCAGCCCGGACTCCTCCCGTACCTCCCGCACCACGGCATGTTCACCGCTCTCCCCCGCCTCCAGGAATCCGGCCAGGATGGAGACCCGGCCGGGCGCCCAGGCCGCCTGGTGTCCCAGCAGCAGCCGATCCTTCTCATCCAGCACGGCGACGATCATCGCCGGATCCGTGCGCGGGAAGATCTCCCGCCCACAGCCGGTGCACCGACGCTGGAAGCCGCCGGCGGCCATCTCGGTGGGCGCGCCGCAGCGTTCGCAGAAGCGGCAGGCGTCGTGCCAGGCCAGGACGGCGGTCGCGGCGGTCACCAGCTCCAGCCGGGCCCCTTCGAAGGACCCGTCGCGCAGGCTGTGGCCGGCTGCCACCTCACCGCGTCGGGCAAACCACACCTCGTCGTTACCTTCCCGCCGGACGCTGCCCAGCAGCACATCGCGCTGGGCGTCGTGGCCCGGCCGGCCGGGTGCCTCGGCGGTGGGGCAGCCGAAGGGGTCGCTGGACACCCGGCCCGCGGAATCCACCACCAGCAAGCGCGCCCGGGGGTCGCGCCACCACCTCGCCGGCGCGGCGGGATCATGCCGGGCGGCGCCCATCCGGTCCAGCAGTGGGGTCAGGCTCCAGGGTCCGTTCACGTCTGTGAGGCTACTCCCCGCCCGCAGCCAGGCCGCGGCTCATCCGGCGCAACTGCCGTTCATCGGCCAGCGGCTCGGGCCGTTCCACCTCACCACTGAGCACGTGGTAGAAGACCGCGTCCACCCGCTCCGGGTCAATCCCCTTGGCCTGTGCCCAGGCCAGCCGGTAGATCGCCAGCTGGGTGGGGTCGCTGGGCTGGTTGGCCGTCTTCCAGTCCACCACCTGGTAGTCGTGGCCACCCCCGGTGCCGGTAGGGACGGCGTAGACGGCGTCGATCCGGCCGCGCAGCAGGCTCTCCCCCAGGGCCAGCACGAAGGGCACCTCCACCGCCAGCGGCTGCCGGTGGGCATAGGGCCCCTGTTCGAAGGCCCGCACCAAGCGGTGCAAGGCCAGCTCGGACTCGGTCAGCTCCGTCGTGGGCCAGTCGTCGGGATCCATCAGGGTGGCCACCCCGAAGCGTCGTTCCACCCATTCATGGAAGCGGGTGCCCAGGCTCGCGGCCGCGGACACGGGCCGGGGCATCGGCCGGACCAGGGAGGCGGCGAAGGCCCGCGGGTCCCGCTGGGAGGCCATCAGCGCCGACGCGGACATCGAGTCCGGCATCGGCACCGGCACTTCGGCCAGGTCCCGGGCGTGGGCCTCGCCCAGCAACTGCTCGATCTCGGCATCCCACTGCGCCACCAGGGCCTCGTGGTCCAGGGTGAGGGGGCCCTCCGGCGCCTCGTAGTGCCCGCTCTGGGCGAAGCGCTCCCGGGCCCGTTCCACCAGCTCGGCCGCCAGCAGGCGTCGTTGGTGCGCCTCCGGGTCCGGTTCCGGCGGCCACGGCACCACGGCTGCCGGCGGGGCCGACGGGTTCTGCTCCGCCACCGGGGGCGCCTCCGCCAGCACCCGACCCTGCCGCTCGGCCTCGGACATCACCTGCAGCAGGTAGGGCGCGGGCTTTCGGGGCTTCGACTGCCCCGGCCGCCAGCTGTGCCCGGTGGCGGTCAGCCGGTGCCGGGCGCGGGTGACCGCCACATAGGCCAACCGGTCCTCGGCGCGACGCTGGGCCTGTTTCAGTTCCTTGGCATAGTCGGTGAAGGCCGCATTGCTGACGTCCGCCAGTTGCGGGATGGAGTCGGCGTCGCCCCGCAGCTCGGCCGGCAGCACCGCCGCGGTCCTGGTCCAGTTGTCGGTCACCCGGTCCGACGGGAAGACCCCCTCCACCAGCGAGGGAAGGTAGACCACGTCCCATTCCAGCCCCTTGGAGCGGTGCACCGTCAGCAACTTGACCGAATTGCGTTCGCTCGGGGTGGCCTGCTCCAGGCCTGCGCCGTGTTCCAGCTCGGCCGCCAGCCAGGCCAGCAGACCGGACAGCGAGGCATCACCGTCGACGTCGGTGTACTCGGCCACCGCGTCCACGAAGGTGGCCAGCTGGCTGCGGCGGAAACTGGCCTCCAGCTCCTGCGTGGCGGCCAGCTCCACGTCCAGCCCGAGGGTGTGCACCACCCGTCGGACCAGCTCCGTGACCGGCTCGTCGGCATGCCGCCGCAGGCCCGCCAGTTCCCGGCTGAAGGCGGCCAGCCGGTGCCTGGCCTCGTCGCTGAACGGGGCCTCGCCCGGGCTGTCCACCGCGTCCAGCAGGCAGACCACCTCCGACGGATCCACCTCCGCGATGGCGTCCGCCAGATCGGAATACAGGTCGGGCTGGTCGGGCCGCTGCGTGCGCGACTCCCGGGAGAGCTCCACCGCCCGTCGCCCCAGCAGCGCCAGGTCCCGCTCCCCGATCCGCCACCGTGGCCCGGTCAGCAGCCGGACCGTCTCCGGGTTGGCGGTCACGTCGTTGAGGAGCGTCAGGGTGGCCACCACGTCGGCCACCTCGGGGAGCCGCAGCAGGCCGCCCAGGCCGACGATCTCCACCGGGACGTCCCGTTCGGTCAGTGCCCGGAAGATCGGGGCAATGTCGGCATTGCGCCGCACCAGCACGGCGATCCGGGCCCAGTCGCCCTCCCGCCCGTCGGCCACCACCTGGTCGGCCAGCCAGGCCACCTCCTGCGGCCAGGTCTCGAAGGTGGCCGCCCGCACCTGGCCACCGGGCTTGTCCGGCGGGGCCACCAGCTGCACCGCCTCGTGCCCGTCGCGCACCAGCAGGGGATCCTCCCGCAGGGTGGCGGCGATGTCATTGGCGACGTCCAGGATCTTCTGACCGCTGCGCCGGTTCACCGTCAGCGGGTAGGAATCGGCCGGGCTGCCATCGGCCTTGGGGAACTCCGTGGCGAACTGCAGGATGTTGCTGGCCGCGGCACCTCGCCAGCCGTAGATCGCTTGGAAGGGGTCCCCAACGGCCGTGACCGGATGGCCACCACCGAACAGGCCGCGCAGCAACTGGGCCTGGGCCGACGAGGTGTCCTGGTACTCGTCCAGCAGCACCACCGCAAAGCGCTGTCGCAGGGCCGCCGAGACCGAGGGCACCCGCTGCACCAGCCGGGCTGCCACCGCCATCTGGTCGGCAAACTCCACCAGGCCGAGCTCGCGCTTGAGCCGCTGGTAACCCGCCACCAGCTCCAGCAGCTCCGATCGTTCCCGGGTGCTGGCCTCCGCATCACGCACGGCGGCATAGGGGTTGCCCCGGTTGTTCAGCGGGGCCTGGGCCAGGTGGGCCAGGAAGTCCGCCGCGTGCTCCCGGATCTGCTGCTCGGTGGCCAGGTGGGAGGACATGTCGGCGTCCAGCCGCAGCACCCGTTCGGTCACGCTGGCCGGGCGCAGCCGGGAGATGTGCTCGAACGGTCCGGGCGCGCTGGCCACCACCCGCGAGGCCAGCCGGTAGCGAGAGGCCCCGGTGAGCATCAGGGGATCGGTCTCGACGCCGATCCGCAGCCCGTGCTCGTTGACCAGGCGCGCGGCGAAGGAGTCATAGGTCATGATCACCTCTTCGCCGTCGGCGTCCTCACCGTCGGCGGCCAGCACGCCGGCCTTGACCAGGGCGGTGCGGACCCGAAGCCCCAGTTCGGCGGCGGCCTTGCGGGTGAAGGTCAGCCCCAGCACCTGCTGTGGCGCCACCTGGCCGGTGCCCACCAGCCACACCACCCGGGCCGCCATCACGGTGGTCTTGCCGGATCCGGCGCCGGCGATGATCACGGCGGGCTCCAGGGGGGCGGTGATGGTGGCCAGCTGCTCCGCGGAGAAGGGGATCTCCAGCGCGGCGCACAACTCGTCGGTGCTGCGCAGCATCCGACGGGGCGCGGTGATCGGGGTGATGCTCACTGCACGACCTCCTCGGCGGCGCGCATCGCCGGGCAGCTCAGCGCGAAGGGACAGAACTGGCAGCGGTCGCACCGGGTGGCGGGGAAGCTCTCGCTGCGGATGGTGCGGGCCGCCCGGGAGAGGTGCTCGTGCACCCAGGTGGGATGCTCCTCGGCGGGTGGTGCCTCGTCCAGCGGCGCCTGGCTGAGCACCTTCGGCCAGGGCAGCTGGCCGTCCTGTTTGCGCAGGTAGACCAGCTCCGCGCCGCCCACCCGTCGCTCACCGGGGGCCAGGTGCTCGAAGGCGCCCTGCTGGGCGGCCAGCTGGTAGAGCCCCAGCTGGTCCATCTGGTCCACCCGGGCCTGGGTGGGCACCCGTCGGCCGGTCTTGAAGTCGACGATCCGCAGCCGCCCCTGGGAGTCGCGTTCCAACCGGTCGACGCTGCCGCGCACCTCCACCAGTTCGCCGTCCACCTCCACCCGGGTGGTGAAGTCCACCTCCACCCCCAGTACCTCGCGGGACTCCGCCGCCTCTGCCCAACTGCTGAACCGTTCCAGCGCGGCCTCGGCCTCGGCCCTTTCGGAGGAGGACAGCCAGGAGGCATCGAAGCGCAGCTGGTCCCACACCTCGTCCAGGTGCTCGGCCAACTGCTCCGCGGCCAGGTCATCGCTCATGGCGTGCTGCGCCAGCACGTGCACCACGGAACCCAGCGAGGCGGCGCTGCCGCGTTGTGCCTCCGCCCGCGCCTGCCGCGCCAGGAACCACTGCCGGGGACAGTCCAGCAGGGCCTCCACCTGGGATCCGGACAGGCTGATGGGGGCCCCGGGCCGGGCCACCGGCTCCTCGGCCCGGGAGTAGTCGCTGATCCCCCACCAGCTGGCCGGGTTGGCGCTGGGCACCAGTGGACGGCCCGCGGCGTCACGCTCGTCCGCCAACCGGGCCAGCCGGGCCGCCGCTGCCTCCCGCATCGCCGGCGCCTGTCCGGGATCGGTGCTGACCCGGCGCAGCTCGGCCACCAGGGCCGGCAGCGTCATGGCCCGGCGCGATCGGCCCACCACGTGGTCCACCGGCACGCCCAGCTCGGACAGGAAACGTGACGGCTGGTCACCCTCACCCTCCACCCCCTCCACGGCGCAGACCACCAGCTGCTCACTCGCGCGGCTGCAGGCCAGGTGGAAGAGCCGGCGTTCCTCGGCCAGGACACCGCTGGTGGGGGCCGGGGGCAGCACCCCGTCGGGGGTGAGCCGATCGGGCTCCAACAGGGTTCCGCGCCGGGTCAGGTTGGGCCAGGTACCCTCCTGCACGCCCACCACCGCCACCAGCGGCCACTGCTCGCCCTTGGCCCGGTGGGCGGTGACCAGCCGGACCCCACGCTCACCCAGGTCCGATTCCCGGGAGGTGTCCGCCGGGATCTGCTGGCCGGAGACCTCCGCCACCAGGGCCCGGATCCCCTTGTCACCTACCAGCTGGGAGTCGCGGGCCGCCAGGTCGAAGAGGGCACAGACCGCGTCCATGTCCCGGTGTGCCCGGGCCGACGAGTCATCGGCGGCCAGCGCCTGGTCCCGCAGCAGCCGCGGCCAGCGGGTGCCGCTCCACAGCTGCCACAGGGCCACCTGCGCCGTCCCCCCACGCACGATCACGCCGCCCACCTGGGCCAGCAGTTCTCCCATGGCCACCGCCGCCCGCACCTCGGACGGCAGGCGCCCCTCCTCGTCGGTCAGCCCCTCGGCCCGTCCTGGTTCGGCCACCAGCTCGGCAACCAGCTGCCCGGACGGGCGGCTCTCCAGCCCGGTCTCCTGGGCGCACAGCAGCCGCCCCAGGCGGCGCATCCCCAGACTGTCCAGACCACCCAGGGGGGAGCGCAACAAGCGGTCCACGTCGTCCGGTTCCAGTGGCTCGCCGGCCGCCAGCCGGGAGGCCAGCTCCAGGCCCAGCAGGAGCGGGCGGACCGCGAGCTCCTCCGCCAGGGCAATCTCGTCGCCGGCCACCTCCACCGGCACCCCCGCGGCCGCCAGCCCCCGGGTCAGGGCCGGCAGGTCCCCCCGGCCGGAGCGGGTCATCACGGCCATCTGGTGCCAGCCCAGGCCGCGCTCCAGATGGGCCTGGCGCAGCACCTCGGCGACGTGCTCCACCATGGCGCCGAAGCTCTCATAGACGCGGGCCCGCACCTCCCCCTTCACGGCGGTGGCCCGCGGGTCGGCACTGGGGGCGGCGCCATTGTGGGGCAGCCGGGCTGCCACCAGGGCACAGGCCCTGGCCACCTGGTGGGCATTGCGATGGTTGGTCACCAGCTCGATCCGGTGGGTGGGCGCCCCGCGCCGGGCGAAGATCTGCTCGAAGTCCACCACCCCGCGCAGGTCCGCGCCGCGGAAGGCGAAGACCACGGTGCTGGGGTCGGCGAAGGCCGTCAACCGCAGCCCCAGCCCCACTAGGTCCGCCAGCAGCGCAATCTGGGAGGGGTCACACTCCGCGTACTCGTCGACGTGCACCGTCGCGAGCTCGGCGGCCAGGGTCTCGCGGACCTGTCGGTCCAGCAACAGCAGCCGGCACCGGTGCACCAGTTCCGAATAGTCCAGGCTGCCCTCGGCGTCCAGCACGTCCAGATAGGCGTCGTAGAAGCCACCCACCGCCACCCATTCCGGCCGCCCGGCGGCCCGGCCGGCGGCCGCCACCTGGGCCGGATCCAGGCCCAGCTGTCGGGTACGGGCCAGCACCGCCCGCACCTCGGTGGCAAAACCCCGCGTGCCGGCCGCGGCCAGCAGGTCATCCGGCCAGCCGGTGAGATCGTGTCCGGCCAGCAGCTCCCGCACCCGGAATTCCTGCTCCGGCGCCGTCAGCAGCTTCACCGGGCCGGCCGCCCCCGGCTCCCCGAAACGACGCAGCAGGGCGTGACAGAAGCCGTGGATGGTCATCACCTTGGGGGCCACCTGGCTGCGTCCAACCCGGCGCACCAGCCGGGCCCGAAGCTCCTGGGCGGCGGGCCGTGACCAGGTCAGCACCAGGTGCCGGGTCAGGTCACCGTCGGCGGCGCAGGCGGCGACCGACTCCACCAGGGTGCAGGTCTTGCCCGTGCCGGGGCCGCCGGCCACCAATAACGCCCCGGGGCCGGACCCCCCGGCCCACTCCACGACGCGCCGCTGCTCGCCGTCCAGCACGACTGCATCCCCGTGCTGCTGCACGGGGGGAACCAGGATGAAGCTGCGATCTGCCACGGGACCAATGCAATCAGAGCCCACTGACAGTTTTGCCAACCTCGTCGCCACCGGGTGTGCCCGGCGGGGAAATGTGACAGGGTGTAAGGGTCACACCGCCAACCAGGAGAACAGCATGGCTACCGGAACCGTCAAGTGGTTCAACGCGGAAAAGGGCTTCGGCTTCATCGCCGTCGACGGCGCCAATGAGGACGTCTTCGTGCACTACAGCGCCATCGAGTCGTCGGGCTTCCGCTCGCTCGACGAGGGTCAGGCCGTGGAATTCGACGTCGTGCAGGGGCCCAAGGGCCAGCAGGCCGACCACGTCCGCGCGCTCTGAGCCGGAAGTCCCCTGACTTCCCTCACCACCGAGGTTGACGGGCGCCCCGTCAACCTCACCAATCTTGACCGGCAGCTGTTCGACTCCGGCTTCACCAAGGCCGAGGTGATCGACTACCAGCTCCGGATTGCGCCGGTGATGCTGCCCCACCTGCTGGGGCGATGCCTCACCCGCAAGCGTTTCCCGCAGGGTGCCTCGGCGGACTCCTTCTACGAGAAGAACCTGCCCGCCGGGGCCCCCGAGTGGGTTGTCACCCAGCAGGTGGATGCCTCGGACGTGCCGATCACCTATCCCCTGGCGGACAGCTCGGCGACCCTGGTCTGGCTGGCCAACCTGGCCGCCCTGGAACTGCACACCCCCCAGTGGCGGATCGACGACCTGGCCGGCGGCCCGGTGGCCGCGGAGCACCCGATCCGCCTGGACTCCACGGGCCTGGTGCGCAGCAATCGCCTGGTGGTTGACCTGGACCCCGGCCCCGGCACCAGCATCGTGGACTCCTGCCGGGCCGCGATGGTGGTGGCCACCGAGCTGGCCGGCGACGGCCTGATCCCCTTCGTCAAGACCTCCGGCAACAAGGGGCTGCAGGTCTTCGCGCCAATCCAGCCCACCGACTGGCGGCTGGTGGTTGAGCATGTCCGACGGCTGGCCGTTCGGCTGGCCCGACGCCATCCCGACACCTTCGTCGCGGTGATGGCCAAGGACCAGCGGCCCGGCCGGGTCTTCGTCGACTACCTGCAGAACCAGGCCGCTCGCAACACCATCGCCCCCTATTCGTTGCGGGCCCGCCCCTTCGAGTCGGTCTCCACTCCCCTCACCTGGGAGGAGGTGGCGGCCGTGGATGCGGTGGATGCGCTGCAGTTCCGGGCCGACGACGTGCTGGCCCGGGTGGCGCACCACGGGGATCTGTGGGCGGACCTGCTGGACCCGGCCAATGCCGCCCCGCTACCCAGTCCGCCATCAGCGGATTCGGTCAACTGAGTGATTACGGGACTGGCACCCTGAGGCTGGACGTGGTGGACTGCACCCATGACTGAGCAGCCCGGAAACCCCCAGCGGGACCACTACACCCTGGCCCCGTTGAGTTGGCTCGCCGGCTGCAGTGACCGGGGACAACGGCACGAGACCAATCAGGATGCCCTGGCGCTGGGTGGCCGGGAGACCGAGGACGGCCCCCTGGCCGTGATGGTGATCAGCGACGGGGTGTCCACCTCCCTGGGCTCCGAGCTGTCCGCGGCGCTGGCCGCGGAGGAGGCCTCCGCCAGCCTGGTCGACCTGCTGCGGACAGACCCGCACGCCTCCCCCGAGGCGGCCCAGCGCGGGCTCGCGACGGCCTTCGACACCGCCAATCGTGCCGTCCTGGCCAGCGAGGGCCCGGGCGAGCAGCCCGGTTCCTGCACCCTGATTGCCGCGGTGGTCAACGATGGCCGGATCACCGTCAGCAATGTCGGTGACTGCCGCGGCTACTGGATCGGGGACGACGGCCAGGCGCAGATCCTGAGTGTCGACGATTCCCTGGCCCAGGCCCGGATCGAGCTGGGGATGAGCCGGGAGGAGGCCGAACGCAGCTTCCAGGCGCACGCCATCACCCGCTGGCTCGGGCCGGACAGCGCCGACGTCACGCCTCGTCAGGCCACCATCGACGTGCCCGGGGCGGGGTGGCTGGTGGTCTGCAGTGATGGCCTGTGGAATTACCGCTCGACCCCCGAGGAGATGAGCGAGCTGGTGTTGCGCACCGCCGAGGCGGCGCAGCAGTCCCCGGCCCGCACCGCCGAACTGCTGGTGGACTGGGCCAACGGGCAGGGCGGGCGCGACAACATCACCGTCGCCCTGACCCGGCTGGACGGGTCGGGCCCTTCCCCGATGGGCTAGGTTGGGCGTCGTGGACATCAAGATTGGCATCAACAACATCCCGCGCGAGGTCACCATCGACGCCCAGGCCACGGCCGACGAGGTGGAGCAGGCCCTGCGCACCGCCCTGGACGAGGGTGGCCTGCTGAAGCTCTCGGACCAGAAGGGCCGCAAGATCCTGGTCCCGGCCAGCCAGATCGGCTACGTCGACCTGGGGCAGGAGCACAGTCGGCCGGTCGGCTTCGGCACCGTCTGAGCCGGGCCCCGAGCCTCAGGCCAGACCGAGCGACGCCATCCGTTCGCCATGGGCGGCGGCCAGGCGGGACATCAGTGCGCTGATGGCCGCCAGGTCGTCGCCCGAATTCTCCCCGGCCCCGGTCAGCAGTCGGGTCAGGTCATCCTGGCTGGACGCCACCCGCTGGGCCTGGCTCAGGGCCTCGGCCAGCAGCCGTCGGCCGAACAGGGCCAGACGTCCCTGCTGGTCCGGGTCGACGGTGATCGCCTCGGCCAGCATCCGGCCGGGCTCGTGCGCCAGGACGCCGTCGTCGATGGAACCGGTGAGGATCTCCCGCAGTTCCGGGCCGAGATTGCCCAGCACTCCGTCGGCGAAATCGGCCACCAGCCCGCCGATGATGCACAGCTTCACCAGGCTCTCGCCCCACGTCCTGGGCTCCGTGTGGGAGTTGAAGGCGTCGACGGGCATCACGAAGGGGTGCATCGCGGAGCGCAGCGTGCTGCCCCGGGCCACCAACTCGGCCTCGAGCCGCCCCAGGTGACTGAAGCGCTGCGCCGCAATCCGGGCCAGCACCAGCTTGTCGTCGAGCCCCGGGGCCTGGGTGGCCGCCGCGGCGGTCCGCTCGAAGGCAGCCAACGAGCCATAGGCCACCAGGCCCAACAGGTGCACCTCGGCCTGGTCCCCCGACAGATTCTTCGCGTTCACGAGGCACAGGTTAGCCCCCTCCCGCGCGCCCGTGTGACCTGACCGCGGCCCGAGCGGGTAACCTTGGCGTGTTGCACGTTCCCGTGCAACCGGCAGGTCGTGCCCCGCACAGCGGATGTGGCCACCTGCGGCAACCCGTGCCGGTCTGACGATCGGTGGATGAGAAAGACCAGAACGGTGACCGAGAACCTCAATGTTGACGCCGAGCGCGTCGACGGCCTTGCCGGCAGCGACGTGACCTCCGAGCTGCCCGAGCCCGACGTGCAGACCACCTGGGATGACCTGGGCGTGATCCCAGAGATCCAGCAGGCGCTGGAGACGCAGGGCATCACCCATCCCTTCCCGATCCAGACCCTGGCCATCCCGATCGCCGTGATCGGCACCGACCTGATGGGTCAGGCCCGCACCGGCACCGGCAAGACACTGGCCTTCGGCATCTCCATCCTGCAGCGGGTGCTGCTGGAGGGCGACGAGGGCTACGACGAGCTGGAGATGCCCCCGGGCAAGCCCCAGGCCCTGGTGATGTGCCCCACCCGTGAGCTGGCGCTGCAGGTCAGCAAGGACCTGCAGACGGCCTCCACCATCCGCAAGGCCCGGGTGCTGACCGTCTATGGCGGCGTCGGCTATGACCCGCAGGTGGACGCCCTGAATGCCGGTGTCGACGTGGTGGTCGGCACCCCCGGCCGACTGCTGGACCTGGCCAACCGCGGCACACTGGACCTGAGCTGGCTGCGGATGCTGGTGCTCGACGAGGCCGACGAGATGCTGGACCTGGGCTTCCTGCCCGACGTCGAGCGGCTGATCGGGATGGCCCCCGAGGACCGGCAGATGCTGATGTTCTCCGCCACCATGCCCAGCGCCATCATCGGGCTGGCCCGGGCGCACATGCACCAGCCCATCAATGTCCGGGCGGAGGGCCACGACGCCCAGGCCACCGTGCCCGACACCACCCAGTACGTCTACCAGTCGCACAACCTGGACAAGCCGGAGATCATCGCCCGGGTGCTGCAGAGCACCGATGTGGACAAGGTGATGGTCTTCACCAAGACCAAGCGCGCCGCCCAGCGGCTGTCCGATGACCTGGAGGACCGCGGCTTCAATGCCGCCAGCATCCACGGTGACCTGAACCAGGCCATGCGGGAGAAGGCGCTCAAGCGCTTCCGCGCCGGTGAGGTGAAGGTGCTGGTGGCCACCGACGTCGCGGCCCGCGGCATCGACGTCACGGGCGTGAGCCACGTGATCAACCACGAGTGCCCCGAGGACGCCAAGACCTATGTCCACCGGATCGGCCGCACTGGCCGCGCCGGGCACAAGGGCATTGCGATCACCCTGGTGGACTGGGCAGACCTGGTGCGGTGGAAGGTGATCAACAAGGCGCTGGAGCTGGACTTCGACGAGCCCGCGGAGACCTACTCCACCAGTCCGCACCTGTACACCGACCTGGACATTCCCGAAGGCACCAAGGGCAAGCTGCCGGGCGCGGAGCCGAAGGACCGTCCCAAGCGCGACGACGACCGGCGCGGTGGTGGCCGGGGTGGTCGTGACGGCGGCCGTGGCCGCGGCCGGGCGGGCGACGACGAGGGCACCGAGCGTCCCCGCGGTGAGCGCAAGGAGCGGCCGAAGCGCAACCGTCGTCGGCTGAAGAATGGCGAGCCCGTCGAGGGTGCCGAGCAGAACGAGTCCCCCACCTCCTCCGAGGCGCCGGCTGCCGAGGCCCCGGCCCTGGCCGAGGGCGAGAAGAAGCCCCGCCGCCGTCGTCGCAGCCGCGGCAAGGGCCGTGGCGAGGGCGAGGGTGCCACCCAGACCCCCGAGACCACTCCCGAGGCCTGACAGCCCACCCGACGCGGGGGAACAAACAAACCAGGGGGGTGTAACAGCCGTGTGGGGTGGGAGGGTCGCCCCTG